>NZ_JAMYQZ010000100.1:0-20070 GCF_040321145.1 Mesorhizobium sp. M0514 | reverse complement strand
GCCTATACCTTCGCCGGAACAGCTCCGACGAGCACGGTCAGCGTCGGCACCGTCGGCAACGAGCGCACCGTCACCAATGTCGCGGCGGGCCGGATCAGCGGCACCTCCACCGACGCCATCAACGGCAGCCAGCTCTTCGCCACCAACCAGGCGGTCGAAGCCATGCAGGGTAGCGTCGGCGACCTGAATCAGTTCGCCGTCCAGTACGACAAGGACGGGAACGGCAACAAGTCCAACTCGATTACCCTTGCCGGCGGCGACCCGAACACGCCGGTGGTCATCCACAATGTCGGGCCGGGCGTTGCCAACACCGATGCGGTCAATGTTCAGCAGTTCAACAGCGGGTTAGCACTCAACCTGGACAATTCGAAGAACTACACCAACCAGGTGGCGGCCACCACGCTGCAGCAAGCCAATGCGTATGCGGACTCCAAACTCAGCCAGCTCAACATGGACATGGGAGAGGTCAGGGGCGAGGCGCGCCAGGCTGCGGCGATCGGCTTGGCGGCCGGCTCGCTGCGCTACGACGATCGTCCCGGCAAGCTGAGCGTGGCCGCCGGCGGAGGCTATTGGCGCGGTGAAGGCGCCCTGGCCTTCGGCGCCGGCTACACCAGCGAGGAAGGACGTGTTCGAGCGAACCTGTCCGGTACGACGGCAGGCGGACACTGGGGTGTCGGCGCGGGCGTCAGCCTTACGCTGAACTAGAGCCCGGCCATGATCAGGCAGGCAGTCCTTGCTGTCGCGATATCCATGACGTCAATGCTCCTGTCCGGCTCGTTAGCGGCCGGGCAGGAAGCGATCCCTTCCGGCTACAGGGTAAAACCTTCCGACGTAGCGATCCCTGCGGATGCGAAGCTTGGCGAATATCAACGGACCACCCGTCCGTTCGAGAACTGGACGCTGATCTGCGACGAGAACCTGAAGGCGCGCCAAAAGGTCTGCAATGTCACCCAGATCATCGAGGACCAGGCAGGACAGGTTGCGTTCAGCTGGTCGCTTGCCGCCACCAAGGAAGGCAACCCCTACATGATCTTGCGCGCCCCGCCGATCGCCAAGAGCGACGCTCCTGTCTCGCTGACATTCGAGGGGCGCAAGGAGCCGATAAAAATTCAACTCGACGGATGCAATCAGGCCGTCTGCGTCGGCATGCTGCCGGTTGGTCCGATCATGCGCGAACAGATTTCGAAGGCCGCGGCATCCGTCATCTCCTTTCCGACCACGGATGGCAGGACGATCAGCGTAACCGCGACCCTCAAGGGCTTGGCCGCGGCCGTTGCGGCGATCAATTGACGAGGCAATCGCGATGAACCAGCAATCGATCCATGACCGGATAATGGCCCGCAACCAGGGAAAGGATGCTGTCCGGGTCGGCATCGAAGACCGGAGCAGACCGCAACGAAGCCGGGCGAAGACCGCTGTCTTCTCGTTGCTCGCCATTGCCGTCGTCGCCACGGCCGGCTTCGCGGCCATGCGCTACGACCTGCTCCACAATCTATTGCCGCAGCCGGCGGTCGCCGAGACCAACCAGCCCAATCCGGCCCTGGCCGAGACGCCATTTCTGCAACACGCCAAAGAGGCAGGCTTGCAGTCTTGTTCCAACATTTTCCCGGCCCTTGGGCAGATGCTGACAACCGGCACGACGTACAGCGTCCAGTCGATCTGGAACAACGAGGCCCCCGACAAACACCTCGTGGAAGCCCTGGTCGGCATGAACTACGCCACACAGGGCTACAGCGGCCCGGCGGCAGGCCTGGTGTTCGCGGCACCCACCGCATCCGTTTGCGAAGGTACGATGGTCAGGGTGGCGCCATTCGCGGCCAATTGCGCCGATGTTCCGGCCCTGCTTCCGAAAGACAGCAAGCTCGCCAACAATCTTGGACAAATCAGCGTCTACGAACTGGCCAATGGAGGGGGCAACGCGATGCTGCTGCCAACCGGCAACAGCTGCGTCGTCATTTCCGTGGCCTCGGCAGCAGGAAAACAAGGAGGCGTACAATGAGGGTTAATTCCGCCATTGCGGCGGTCGGCATGCTGTTGCTTTGCGCCGGGCGGCTGGGCGCGGCGGACCTCGCCCCGGCGGCGGACGTGCCCGAGCCGCCGGCCCAGGAGGAGAGAGGCATCTGGGCGGCGATCGCCTATTCGAGCCCCGACGAGAAGCACGGCTTCTTTTGGGGCGCCGACAAGCGGCAGGAGGCGATGGACATCGCGCTGAAGCATTGCCAGAACGCCGGCGGCGGCAGCTGCGCCGTGGTCAGCGTATTCCGCAATCATCGCCATTGGGACGACGACGACATTACCGGCTTTCCCTACAAGCATTGCGGCGCCCTCGCCGTAGGCGAGAAGCCGGAAGGGCGGCTGACCAGTTGGGGCGCCGAGACGGCGCAAACACGCCGGGATGCCGAAGACCTGACACTGCAGGCGTGCGAGCGGAGCGGACAGAAATGCAAGATCCGCGAGTGGGTGTGCACATGACGCATCAGAGCGAAGTGGTGGAATGCCAATCGAGGCGCATGTTTGCACTCAGCGTAGCGCCGTGCTCAAGCGGGGTCAGCCCTTCGCCGTGATGCGCATCGACGGTATGCGACACCGGCTCGAAGCAGAAGAAATCCGCATCAATCGACGGCGAATAGAGGATAAAGACGTCGAGCGGCGGCGAGGCCGTGAGCGAGATGGCGATCCTGTCCTCGGGCCGGGTGATCCTGGCGCGGCGGTCCCAGCCGTCGAAGGCGTTGTTGACCCAGCTTCGCGGCAGCAGGGAGGCGTTCGAGAAATTCCACGCGGGGTAATCGGCCACCGGCGCCAGGCCGACCGGCAGATGATGCTTGTCCTCCAGCCAGACCCGCGCCGCCTTCGCCTCGAGCGTCGTTCCGGCGCTGCGCGGGAACCAGGGATGAAAGCCGAGCCCGTAAGGCAGGCGAATGCCGGTGCGATTCTCCACGGTGAGCGTGGCGTCCAGGGCTCCGTCATGCAGCGCATAGGCGACCCGTGCCGTATATCGGTAGGGGCCGATTTCACCGGCGTCGAGGACCAGTTCCGCCTCGGTGGCGCTGTGGCTGGCAATCCGCCACTCCCTCTGGAAGCCGTCGCCATGGATTGGAAAGGCTTCCCCCGGCACGTTCGGCTCGATCGCATGGAAGCGGCCGTCGAAGGCGAAACCGCCGCCTGAGATGCGGTTCGACCAGGGAACCAGAAGCTGGCAGCCGGAGGCGCCGGTGCCATCGTCGGGGCGGAGCAGCGGCACCGTTGCGCCGCCGACCAGTGCGTCGAAGCGGGCGATCGCCGCGCCCTTTTGCGGCGCCAGGACCAGACGGGCGCGGTCGTCGCGCAGTTCCAGGAGGCCGGCCACCCCTTACCAACCGCCGTCGATGGCGATGTTCTGGCCGCTGATCATGTCCGAGGCGGGCTGGCTGACACTTTTCACCGCCCCCTGGACAGGCTGCCCAGGATTCCGCGTACGATCGCGCGGCCGACCGACGAGCCGACCGAACGCACGACAGCCTTGATCGCGGCTTCGGCCACCGTCTGGCGGTTGGACGGCCTTGGCGCAGGGGCCCGGCGACCGCCTGATTGCTGCGGCGGCGGATCGTCATTGCCGAAGCCCGGAATGGTCCAGCGCGAGCGCCCGCTGTCGGCCGGCTGTGCCTGTTCTTCCGCCTCCTGCGCGCCCATGGCTTTCTTCTGCAGCATCTCGAAGGCCGATTCGCGGTCGATGGTCTGGTCGTACTGGCCCGCGACCGGGCTCTGGTCGATCAGCTTGCGGCGCTCGTCCGCCGTGATCGGGCCAAGCCTGGACGATGGCGGCCGGATCAATGTCCGCTGCACCATGGACGGCACGCCCTTGACCTCCAACGTCGAGACCAGCGCCTCGCCGGTGCCGAGCTGGGTGATGGCGGTGGCGCAGTCGAAATCCGGGTTGGGCCGGAAGGTGTCGGCGGCGGTCTTGACCGCCTGCTGCTCACGCGGCGTATAGGCGCGCAGCGCGTGCTGCACGCGGTTGCCGAGCTGGGCGAGAACCTTTTCAGGGATGTCCAAAGGGTTCTGCGTGACGAAATAGACGCCGACGCCCTTGGAGCGGATCAAGCGAACCACCTGCTCGACGCGGTCGATCAGCACCTTCGGCGCCTCGTCGAAAAGCAGATGCGCCTCGTCGAAGAAGAACACCAGCTTCGGCCTGTCGGGATCGCCGACCTCGGGCAATTCCTCGAACAGTTCCGACATCAGCCAGAGCAGGAAGGTGGCGTAGAGCCTGGGGTTCATCATCAGCCTGTCGGCAGCGAGCACGCTGATGGCGCCGCGGCCGTCGCGGGTGGTGCGCATGATGTCGGCGATGCGCAAAGCCGGTTCGCCGAAGAAATGCGCCGCGCCCTGCTGTTCCAGCACGAGAAGCGTGCGCTGGATTGCGCCGACCGACGGCTTGGTGACATTGCCGTAGCGCGAGCTGATCTCGTCGGCGCGCGCTGCGATGTTGGCCAGCAGTGCTTGCAGATCCTTCATGTCGAGCAGCAGCAGGCCATCCTCATCGGCGATGCGGAAGGCGATGTTCATGATGCCTTCCTGCGCTTCGGAGAGGTTCATCAGCCGCGACAGAAGCAGCGGCCCCATTTCCGAGACGGTGGCGCGGATCGGATGGCCCTGCTCGCCGAACAGGTCCCAGAAGATGACCGGGAATTCCTGGAAGTCGTAAGGGTCGAGCTTGACCTGCTCGGCCCGCTTGACCAGGAAATCCTGCGCCTTGCCCATCATGGCAATGCCGGACAGGTCGCCCTTGATATCGGCGCAGAACACAGGCACGCCGGCATTGGAAAACCCCTCGGCCAGGATCTGCAGGCTGACTGTCTTGCCGGTGCCGGTGGCGCCGGTGATCAGGCCATGGCGGTTCCCATATTGCAGCAAGAGCTGTTCGGCGCGCTGATAGCTGTCGTCGGGCTTGCGGCTGGCGCCGAGGAAAATGCTGGTGTCGTCAGCCATATGACCATGTCTCCGCAAACTGATGTGTTAAAAGCCTGTGGCCGTGCCGCAGGGTATAGTCAGGCCATTGCGCAGCGACAATGCTATTCTCCAATCGGGCTATCCATCCAGTTGGCTATTCATCCAGATTGGGCCAATCGTCTAAATTGAACCAATCCTCCAAATCGGTTTTTGGAACTTGCGGATTTTGCCGCTGTTTGGCAATCGTTCCATGGTTCGTCCACGCAGGCTGCCCTATGTCAGGGAAGCGAATCCCAACCGCGCAAGCGCATTGCATTGCGATATCTGGCAGGGAACCGTAGACTGGACGGCTGACGCTGGTGCGGCCGCATAAAAACGAGGAGCATGGATGGGCGCCGGAGCCTTGACCAGGAGTGTCGAACCCGCTGACGTCGAGCGCCAGCGTTGGCTGGCCTTGGCCGAAAAGGCGCTCGCCGGCGCCTCCTTCGAGGAAAAACTAGTCTCGCATACCGACGATCAGATTCGCATCGAACCGCTCTACGATCGCGCTGGCGGCGCCGAGCCGCTTGTGCGCGCCAACCCCAAATTGCCCTGGATTGTCAGCCAGCGCATTGACGATCCCGATATCGGCCGCGCCAAGGCGCAGGCCCTGGATGATGTGGCACAAGGCGCGACGGGATTGTCGCTTGTCTTCGAAGGTGCTCCGAATGCGTTCGGCTATGGCCTGCCGAGGACGGCGCAGGCGCTGGAAACGGTGCTGGATGGCGTACCGCTCAACCGCACGCAGATCCGCATCGACGCCCATCCCTGGAGCCGTGCCGTCGCCGACTGGCTGGTGGCGTTCCTGAGCAAGCGCCGCTCCGACCCGGCAAAGCTGAACCTCTCCTTCGGCATCGACCCGGCGGCAATCTTTGCCGGAACCGGCCGGCTGCGCATGTCGATCGAGGCGTTGCAGGCATCGATGCCGCAATCGCTGGCGCATTTCTTCTCGCTGGGCGTGCCGGGTGTGCTGCTGGAGGCCGACGGGCGGGTGTTCCACAATGCCGGCGCCACGGAGGCGCAGGAACTCGGCACCATGCTCGCTTCCGCCGTGTCCTACCTCAGGATGTTCGAGGATGCGCGCCAGCCGCTTGTCTATGCCGCTCCCCATATCGGCTTTGCGCTGAGCGTCGACCAGAACCAGTTCCTGTCCATGGCCAAGGTCCGGGCCTTGCGCAGGCTGTGGGCGCGCATCCAGGAAACCTGTTCCATCCCGGCATCGACAGCCAACATCCATGCCGAGACGTCGTTCCGCATGATGACGGCGGCGGATCCCGAAACCAACATCCTGCGCACCACCATCGCTAGCTTTGCAGCGGCAGCAGGCGGCGCGGACTCGATCTCCATCCTGGCACACACCATCGCCCTCGGGCTGCCGGCCGGCTTTGCCCGCCGCATCGCCCGCAATGCGCAGTTGATCATGGCCAATGAAAGCCATATCGACCATGTCGCCGACCCAGCATTTGGGTCGGGCGCAGTCGAGGCGCTGACCCTGGGCCTGTGCGAAGCGGCGTGGGAAGAGTTCCAGCGGATCGAAGCGGAAGGCGGCGTTCTGGCAAGCCTGCAGCAAGGGCATATCCAGAAGCGCGTCAAGGCAGCATCCGAGCGCCGCGCCGAGGCCTACCGGTCGGGTGAACGGGCAATCATCGGCACCACGCTTTACCCGCTGAAAAACGATGCCCCGGTCGAGACGCTGGCGGCTGAGCGGCGGCCGCCTTTCACAGAGGGCGTGGCGGTGTGCGAGGCGCTGTTTCCGGTCCGCATCGACCAGGCAATCGGAGCCGCACAGTGATCCCGGATTTCAGCCACATTGGCTGGTCGGCGCCACGGCGCGCGCCGGTCGAGGTCAAGGGCCAGCGGCTGACGCCGGAAGGTATTGCCGTCAAGCATCTCTACAGCCAGGGCGATCTCAAGGGGCTGCCGCATCTCGACACCTATCCGGGAATGCCGCCCTTCGTGCGCGGTCCCTACCCGACCATGTATGTCCAGCAGCCGTGGACGATCCGGCAATATGCCGGCTTCTCGACGGCCGAGGAATCCAACGCCTTCTACCGGCGCAATCTCGCCGCCGGCCAAAAGGGCCTTTCGGTCGCTTTCGATCTGCCCACCCATCGCGGCTATGACAGCGACCATCCGCGCGTTGCCGGCGATGTCGGCATGGCGGGCGTGGCCATCGATTCCATCCTCGACATGCGGCAATTGTTCGACGGCATTCCGCTGGGCGAGATGACGGTGTCGATGACCATGAACGGCGCGGTGCTGCCGATCATGGCGCTCTATATCGTCGCGGCCGAAGAACAGGGCGTTGCTCAGAAGGATCTCGCCGGCACCATTCAGAACGACATTCTGAAGGAGTTCATGGTCCGCAACACCTACATCTATCCGCCGAAGCCCTCGATGCGGATCGTGTCTGACATCTTCTCCTATACCTCCCAGCACATGCCGAAGTTCAATTCGATCTCGATCTCCGGCTATCACATGCAGGAGGCCGGCGCGACCGCGGACCTGGAGCTCGCCTACACCATCGCCGACGGCATCGAATATGCCCGCGCCGGCGTCGCCGCCGGGCTCGACATCGACCGTTTCGCCCCGCGGCTTTCCTTCTTCTGGGCGATCGGCATGAACTTCTTCATGGAGATCGCCAAGCTCCGCGCGGCGCGCCTGTTGTGGGCGACCCTGATGCAGAAGAATTTTGCACCGAACGACGAACGCTCGCTGTCGCTGCGCACCCATTGCCAGACCTCCGGCTGGTCGCTGACGGCGCAGGACCCCTACAACAACATCACCCGCACCATGATCGAGGCGATGGCGGCGACGCAGGGACATACCCAGTCGCTGCACACCAACTCCTTCGACGAGGCGATGGCGCTGCCGACCGACCACTCGGCGCGCATCGCCCGCAACACGCAGTTGATCCTGCAGAAGGAATCCGGCACCACCTGCATCATCGATCCGTGGGGCGGCTCGGCCTATATCGAACGGCTGACGCACGATCTGGCGGCGCGTGCGCTCGCCCATATCGAAGAGGTCGAGGCGCTTGGCGGCATGGCGGCAGCAACCGAACAGGGCATTCCAAAACTTCGCATCGAGGAAGCGGCGGCGCGCACGCAGGCGCGTATCGATTCCGGCGAGCAGATACTGGTTGGCGTAAACGCGCATCGCCCCGAGAACGAAATCGACGTCGACGTGCTGAAGATCGACAATGCCGAGGTCAAGGCCCGGCAATTGTCGAAGCTGCAGAACCTGAAAGGCACGCGCAATGTCGGCGCGGTCGAGAGCGCGCTCGATGCGCTGACCCGCGCTGCGCAGGGTAACGAAAACCTGCTGGAATTTGCCATCCGCGCCGCGCGCGCCAATGCCACGGTCGGCGAGATCTCGCTGGCGCTCGAAAAGGTCTTTGGCCGTCACGTCGCCTCGGTGCAAACGATCTCCGGCGTTTATCGCAATGCGCTTGGCGACAATCTGACGGTCGACCGATTGCTGGAGAAGCTCGAAGCTTTCGAGAAGAAGTCCGGCGGCAAGCCGCGCATCCTGGTCGCAAAGATGGGACAGGACGGCCACGACCGTGGCCAGAAGGTGATCGCCACGGCCTTCGCCGATCTCGGCTTCGACGTGACGGTCGGCGCGATGTTCCAGACACCCGACGAGATCGCCAGGCTGGCGGTGGCGCAGGACGTCCATGTCATCGGCGCCTCATCGCTGGCGGCGGGGCACCTGACGCTGATCCCCGAACTACGCGACGCGCTGAAGAAGCTCGGCCGCAGCGACATGCTGATCGTCGCCGGCGGCGTCATCCCGCCGCAGGATTACGGCGCAGTGCTGGAAGCGGGTGCCGCGGAAATCTTCCCGCCAGGGACGGTTATCCCGGAGGCTGCGGATCGGTTGCTGGACCGGCTGCTGGCGGGCTGATTGAAACAGTTGCACTGCTTATCAAAGTTGCGTTGCAATATCGGGCGCAACCTATGGTATAGCTATGAACACCATCATTCACGGACTTGAGGACGGATCGGGCGTTGTAATCCTGCCGCGGGAAACGCTCGACAGCTTGAGCCTGCAAGTGGGCGATGAACTCCAGATCATCGAAACCGACGACGGCATCATCCTAAGGCCGGTGCCGTGTGACGACGTCGAACGGCAAATACGTGCTGCTCGCGATGTCATGGCCAAGTATGAGCCCGCGTTGCGAAAGCTGGCTGTGCAAATAGGGTGAGCTGGCGTCAGGCGTCCGACAGCTTGAGGATTTCCCATTCTTTGCCGTTGACGCTTGCGACGTCGCCGACCTTCTTGCCGAACAGCGCCACGGCCATTGGCGAGACGTGTGAGATGCTGCCCTTTGAGGGGTCGGCCTCGTCCTCGCCGACTATCTTCCAGTGCACTCTCTTGCCGTCATCGCCTTCCAGCGTGACACCCATGCCGAAGCGCACCTGGTCGCTGCCCGGTTCCGGCACGGAAAGCTCGGCGCTTTCGCGGCGCGCTGTCCAGTAGCGCAGGTCGCGCGAGACAACGGCAATGCGCTCGCGATCGGCTTTTCGCTCGGCTTTCGCCAAAATGTCGCGCAGATCGGCCAGATTGTCCTCGATCATCGCCAGGCCGCGCTCCGTCACCAGATTGCGGTGTTGGCTGATCGGCCGCTCGCCGATGCCGGCAATGGCGTTTTCGCTGTCTTCCTCGCGGGTAAAAGCTCTGCTCATCGGATAAACTTAGGCCCGCTTCCGTGACTGCACAAGCCACTTGCCGGACCCGGTCATTGGCCGGACTATGGCCGAGCGGAGACCGATGCGGCTGGCCCAATTCCTGCGATCAGCCGGATGATCGCAAGGGATGTGCCGATGTTGAACAGACGAACGCTTCTGAAGGGGACGGCCGGCTTTGCCGTGCTCGGCCTTTCGGTGGGCAACGCCTTGGCGAAAACGGCGGTGCGCGGCTCGATCAACGCCGCCGAGCTTGGCGTGGAGCCGGACGCACCGGACGACCAGAGCAAGGCCTTCGCCAGGATGCTAGCCGAGGCCAGCGACCGCAACGCGCCGGTGTTCCTGCCGCCGGGCACCTATGTCGTGTCCAACCTGACCCTGCCCGCCCGCGTCAGGCTTTCGGGCGTGCCGGGCGCCTCGCGCATCCTCTATGGCGGCAATGACCATTTGCTGACGGCCGAACAGGCCGAGCATATAGAGTTCACCGCATTGGTCTTCGACGGCGCCAACGGCGAGTTGGCCGACGATGCCCAAGGCCTGCTCGACCTGCGCCGCGTCGCCCATCTCGTCATCGACAATTGCACGATCACCGGCAGCGGCAAGCATGGGCTGGCGCTGGAGCATGCGTCGGGCCGCATCGAGCGCTCCGAGATTTCGGGGGCTGCGGACGCCGGCATCTACTCCGTCGAGGCCGCTGGCCTGGCGATATCCGACAACACCGTATCCGACTGCGGCAATGGCGGCATTCTTGTCCATCGCTGGCAGCAGGCCGAGGACGGCACGATGGTCAGCGGCAACCGCGTGCAGCGGATCGGCGCGCGCGGCGGCGGCACCGGGCAGAACGGCAATGGCATCAACGCCTTCCGTGCCGGCAATGTCTCGCTCACCGGCAACTTCGTCTCGGACTGCGCCTTCTCGGCGATCCGCGCCAACAGTTCCAGCAATCTGCAGATGACCGGCAACACGTGCTCGCGGTCGGGCGAAACGGCGCTCTATTCCGAATTCTCCTTCGAAGGCGCCATCATCGGCAACAACATCGTCGATGGTGCCGCTAACGGCATCTCGATCGTCAATTTCAACGACGGCGGCCGTATGGGTGTCTGCTCGAACAACATCGTGCGCAACCTCTCGGCCACCGGCCCCTACCCCGCCGACGCGCCGGGCTTCGGCGTCGGTATCAGCGTCGAGGCCGACACCACCGTCTCGGGCAATGTCATCGAGAACGCGCCGCTCTACGGCATGCAGATCGGCTGGGGCGCTTATATGCGCAATGTTGTGGCGACGGGAAACATCATCCGTCAGGCCGGAACCGGCATCGCCGTCACTGTGGTAGAAGGCGCTGGAAACGCCATCATTTCCGACAACGTCATCGACGGCGCCAAGAACGGCGCCATCATCGGCCAGCGCTGGGCCGAACCGGCGACCGGCGACCTCGCGCGGTCAAGCGTAAGCGGCTATGCGCATCTGACGGTTGAGCGAAACAGGGTCAGCTGAGCGCCGTCGTCGGCCGCAGCGAGCCGACCTTGGCGCCGATGCGGCTTTCGATCGGCGGATTGGCCCGCTCCAGAAGGTTCGCCTCCAGTGCGCCGTCGGCGCTGAGAAGTTTTGCCAGCACAGCGGCAATCATCACCTCGGCGGCGCGGCCGGCGCCGTCATCACATTTTAGCGCGATGCCGAGGCCAAGCTCCGGAACGGCGGCGCAATAGACACCCTCGGCGCCCGTCTTGACGAATATGCGGCCGGGCGCGGCCTGCATCAGCGCCACATCGGCCTTGCCGGTGCCGGCGACCAGGAAAGGCTCGGCCATGCAGGCAGACAGCAGGCGTTTGGCCGCCTTGGCACGCTCAGGGCCAAAGCTCGTGCCCGTCGCCATGCGGGCAAAGCCAAGGGCAAAACTTTTCAGCGGCACGGCATAGGTGGGGATCGAGCAGCCATCGGTTGCCCGGTGATCCGCATCGTGGGCAGCGCCGGTCACCGCCTGCATGGCGTCGCGCACCATCTCCTGCAAACCATGGCCTGCCTTGACGTAGCCTTGGTGGGCAATCCCCGAGTGCACGCAGGTGCAGAGAAATCCGGAATGCTTGCCCGAGCAATTGTTGTGCAGTGCGTTCGGCGAGACGCCTGTGCGGGCCAGTGCGATCGTCGCGTCGTGGCTCGACGGCCAATGCGCGCCGCATTCCAGCGCCGACTTGTCGAGCCCGGCCTTGGCCAGCATCGCCTGCGCCAGTTCGACATGCGCGGGTTCGCCCGAATGCGAAGCGCAGGCCAGCGCCAGTTCGCGGTCGCCGAAGCCGTACGCATCGGCAGCACCCGTTTCAACCAGCGGCAGCGCCTGGATCGCCTTGACCGCCGAGCGCGGAAACACCGGCCGCGCCGTATGGCCGATCTCCAGGACAGGCTTGCCGTCACCGTCGAAGATTGCGACAGCGCCGCGATGGGCGCTCTCGACGATCGCGCCGCGCAAGACCTCGACCAGAACCGGATTTGTCATCACCACGCCCCAAAAATACGGGCCGCTTCTACCTGATCCGGTCGAGGATTGAAACGTAGTTGGCAACGGCAGCGCCACCCATGTTGAAGATGCCGCCGAGCGTTGCCCCCGGCACCTGGATGCCGCCTGCCTCGCCGGTCAACTGCATGGCGGTCAGCACATGCATCGACACACCGGTGGCGCCGATCGGATGGCCCTTGGCCTTCAGCCCGCCCGAAGGATTGACCGGCAGCCTGCCGTCCTTTGCCGTCGTGCCGTCTAGCGCCAGCCTGGCGCCCTCGCCGGGCTTGGCCAGGCCCATCGCCTCATATTCGATCAGTTCGGCAATGGTGAAGCAGTCATGCGTCTCGACGAAGGAGAGGTCGTCGAGCGTCACGCCGGCCTTCTTCAAAGCCTGGTTCCAGGCCTGCTCGCAGCCTTCGAAAGACAGGATGTCGCGCTTCGACATCGGCAGGAAATCCTGGACATGCTCGTTGGCGCGGAAGGCGACGGCGCGGCGCATCATCAACGCCGTCGAGGTGTCGGTCAGCACAAGGGCGGCAGCACCGTCGGAGACCAGCGAACAGTCCGTGCGCTTCAGCGGACCGGCCACGAACGGGTTTTTCTCGCTTTCCTGGCGGCAGAACTCGTAGCCGAAATCCTTGCGCATCTGCGCATACGGATTGTTGACGCCGTTCTTGTGGTTCTTGGCGGCGATCATCGCCAGCGCGTCGGACTGGTCGCCATAACGCTGGAAATAGGCCTGCGCGATCTTGCCGAAGACGCCAGCGAAACCGGCCGGCGTGTCGCCCTCCTCCGGCAGATAGGAAGCCTTGAGCAGGTTCTTGCCGATCTCGGGGCCGGGGGTCGTCGTCATCTGCTCGGCACCGACCACCAGCACGATGCGGGCGGCATTGGCGTCGATGGCGCGGATGCCTTGGCGGACCGCTGCCGAACCCGTGGCGCAGGCGTTCTCGACCCGCGTCGCCGGCTTGAAGCGCAGTCGGTCGTCGGCCTGCAACACGAGGCTGGCGGTAAAATCCTGTGGGGAAAAGCCGGCATTGAAGTGGCCGAGCACGATCTCGTCGACCTCGTCCGGACCGATGCCGGCATGGTCGAGCGCGTCGACCGCGACCTTGGTGATCAGGCCTTCCAGCGTCTCGCCTTCCAGCTTGCCGAAGCGCGAATGCGCCCATCCGACGATGCATGCGGTCATGGCAACCTCCGTTTGCCGCAAGCCTAACATGTCATAGCGCGGCATCAGCCTCTAATATTGTTCAACAGTGAACTGTTTTCCAGTCCAAAGGATGGGCCAGAGCGACATGATCGATTGATCCGAGCGCGAGTTTTTTATTGATTGATCCGTCAATAAAAAATAATCTTCGGTTTTAATCTGGATCTCCCCAATGCCGAAAGTCGGAATGGAACCGTTGCGCCGCAAGGCGCTCATCGACGCGACGATCTCGGCGATCGGCGAGCGCGGCTCGCTTGATGTGACCATGTCGGAGATCGCCGGACGGGCGGGCGTGTCGTCGGCCCTTGCCCACCACTATTTCGGCGCCAAGGACGAGCTCCTTCTGGCGACGATGCGGCACATACTGGCCGAGCTGACCATCGACATGCGGCGCGCCCTGCAATCCGCCGGCTCGCCGCGCGAACGCGTTTCGGCGGTGGTCGCCGTCAACTTCTCCGACATCCAGTTCCGGCCGGAAACCATCGCGGCCTGGCTCGCCTTTTATGTCGAGGCACAGAAATCATCGGCCCTACGCCGGCTGCTCAGGGTCTATGCGCGGCGGCTGCATTCCAACCTGATGAGCGGACTAATCGGCATACTGCCGCGCAACGAAGCCGACCGCGCGGCGGAAGCGGTCGCGGCGATGATCGACGGGCTGTACATCAGGCGCGCGCTGAAGGACGGCGTGCCGGATGCTCAAACCGCGATCGCGCTGGTCGAAGATTATCTCGAAATCAAACTCGGCGGGCGACAGACACAGTGACAGCCTCAGTGATATCAAGGCGACCCAACATCCTGATCGTCATGGTCGATCAGCTCAACGGCACGCTGTTTGCGGACGGGCCGGCGGACTTCCTGCATGTGCCGCATCTCAAGGCGCTGGCCGCACGCTCGGCGCGCTTCGGCAACAACTACACGGCCTCGCCGCTTTGCGCGCCGGGCCGCGCCGCTTTCATGAGCGGGCAATTGCCGTCGCGCACCCAGGTCTATGACAACGCCGCCGAATTCGCTTCCTCGATCCCGACCTATGCGCATCATCTGCGCAGCGCCGGCTACTACACCTGCCTGTCGGGCAAGATGCATTTCGTCGGGCCGGACCAGTTGCACGGTTTCGAGGAGCGGCTGACCACCGACATCTATCCCGCCGATTTCGGCTGGACGCCGGATTACCGCAAGCCCGGCGAGCGCATCGACTGGTGGTATCACAATCTGGGCTCGGTCACCGGCGCCGGCGTTGCCGAGATCACCAACCAGATGGAGTATGACGACGAGGTCGCCTTCCACGCGGTGCAAAAACTCTACGATCTTGCCCGCACCTCCGAGGACGAGGCCAGCCGGCCCTGGTGCCTGACGGTTTCCTTCACCCACCCGCACGACCCCTATGTCGCACGGCGGCAATATTGGGAATTCTATAAAGACTGTCCGGCGCTTGAGCCGGAGGTGGGATTCATCCCCTATGCCCATCAGGACCCGCATTCGCAACGGCTTTACCGGGCCAGCGACTACGACAGTTTCAACATCACGCCGGAGCAGATCCGCCGCTCGCGGCGCGGCTACTACGCCAACATCTCCTATCTCGACGACAAGGTCGGCGAGTTGATGTCAGTGCTGGAGCGAACGCGCATGCTGGACGACACCATCATCCTGTTCTGCTCCGACCATGGCGACATGCTTGGCGAGCGCGGCCTGTGGTTCAAGATGAATTTTTTCGAGGGCTCGGCGCGAGTACCTTTGATGATCGCCGGCAAAGGCATTCCTGCAGGGCTGATCGAGGCGCCGGTCTCCAACCTCGACGTGACGCCGACGCTGTGCGATCTCGCCGGCATCGACATCTCCGCGATCGCACCGTGGACCGATGGCCAGTCGCTGCTGCCGTTGCTTGATGGCGGACAGCGCACCGCGCCGGTGCTGATGGAATATGCCGCCGAGGGCTCCAACGCGCCGTTGGTGGCGATCCGCGATGGCCGCTACAAATTCATCCATTGCGAGATCGACCCGCCGCTTCTGTTCGACCTCGAAGCCGATCCGCAAGAACGCACCAATCGTGCCACCGATCCGGCGCATGCCGATCTGGTGGCGGCCTTCACGGGAGCCGTGCGAGCGCGCTGGGACATGGCGGCATTCGATGCCGCGGTGCGCGTCAGCCAGGCGCGGCGCTGGGTGGTTTATCCCGCGCTGCGCAACGGCACGCATTACCCCTGGGAGTTCCAGCCACTGCGGAAGGCGTCGGAACGCTACATGCGCAACCACATGAACCTCGACAATCTCGAGGAACAGAAACGCTTTCCGCGAGGCGAATGATGACAATTGTCCCCTCCCTCGAGCATCTCAGACAGGCCTATGCCGTGACGTCGAAGGCGACGCAGATCACGCCTTTGCTGGAATCGACAGCCTTGGCCAAGGAGACGGGTGCGGCCCGCGTCTTTATCAAACCGGAATCGCTGCAATGGGCGGGATCGTTCAAGGTGCGCGGGGCCTATTGGCGGTTGAAGCGGCTGTCGCCGGATGAGGCCAGAAAAGGCGTCGTCGCCTACTCCTCCGGCAATTTCGCGCAAGGGTTGGCGGCTGCCGGCCAGGCGCTCGGCATTCCCGTCACCATCGTCATGCCGATCGACGCGCCGGCCGCCAAGCGCGATGCCACTGCAGGTTATGGCGCGCGCGTCGTGCTGACCGATCATGGCGAGCGCGCCCGTGAAGAGGTCGCAGCCGCCAAGGCCCGCGAGATTGCCGAGACCGAAGGGCTGGCGTTGCTGCATCCATTCGACGATCCGGAGATCGTTGCCGGCCAGGCCGGCGCCGGGCTCGAAGCGCTCGAACAACTCGAGGCAAAGGACGCCAGTGCCGACCTTCTGTTCTGCTCGGTCGGCGGTGGTGGGCTGATCGGCGGCGTCTCGCTCGCCTTCCACTATCTGTCGCCGGCAACCGAGATCATCGGCGTCGAGCCGGAAGGCTTCAACGGCATGGGTGCATCGCTAGCGCATGGCGCCATCGAGACCATGCCGATCGCGCCGAAGTCGATCTGCGACGGGCTGATGTCGCGGCGGCCGGGCGACGCGCCGTTTGCGGCGGTCAAGACCGCCGGCGTGCGCGGCATCACCGTCGATGATGCCTCCGTGCGGCGGGCAATGAAGATCGCCTTCGAACGGATGAAGCTGGTGCTCGAGCCATCGGGCGCCGCCTCTCTGGCGGCGCTGCTCGGCGGCAAGGTGGATGTGACGGGTAAAGCGGTCCTGGTTGTGGCTACCGGCGGCAATGTCTCGCTCGCCGATTTTATTTCGCATATGAACGATGGGCGCATGTGAACCATGCTTGAAGCAGACTTCGTCATCATCGGCTCCGGCTCGGCCGGCTCGGCCATGGCCTACCGGCTGTCGGAAGACGGCAAGCATTCGGTGATCGTCATCGAGTTCGGCGGCACTGATATCGGGCCGCTGATCCAGATGCCGTCGGCGCTGTCGATCCCGCTCAACATGAGCCTTTACGACTGGGGCTTTGCCAGCGAACCGGAGCCGCATCTCGGCGGCCGCGTGCTGGCGACGCCACGCGGCAAGGTGATCGGCGGCTCGTCCTCGATCAACGGCATGGTCTATGTCAGGGGCCACGCACGCGACTTCGACCACTGGGCCGAACAGGGGGCCGCCGGCTGGGGCTTCGCCGACGTGCTGCCCTATTTCAAGCGCATGGAGGACAGTGACGGCGGCGAGGACGGCTGGCGCGGCCACGGCGGCCCGCTGCACGTCCAGCGCGGCCTGCGAAAGAATCCGCTCTACGGCGCCTTTGTCGAAGCCGGCCGTCAGGCGGGTTTTGAATTGACCGACGACTATAACGGTTCGAAGCAGGAAGGCTTCGGACCGATGGAGCAAACCATTCGCGGCGGCCGCCGCTGGTCGGCGGCGTCAGCCTATCTGAAGCCGGCGCTCAAGCGGCAAAATGTCAGCGTGATCAGAGGCTTCGCCCGCCGGGTGATCATCGAGAATCAGCGTGCCGTCGGAGTCGAGATCGAAGCTCACAAACAGATTCAGGTCGTTAAGGCGCGACGGGAGGTGATCGTTGCCGCATCATCGATCAATTCGCCCAAGATCCTGATGCTGTCCGGTATCGGCCCGGCCGCGCATCTCAAGGAGAACGGCATCCAGGTCGTGGCCGACCGGCCCGGTGTCGGCCGCAATCTGCAGGATCATATGGAGCTCTACATCCAGCAGGAATCGACCCAGCCGATCACGCTGAATTCGGTTCTCAACCCATTCTCCAAGGCTCTGATCGGGGCGCAGTGGCTGTTCTTCAAGACCGGCCTCGGTGCGACCAACCATTTCGAGGCCGCGGCCTTCGTGCGCTCGCAGGCCGGCGTCGACTACCCCGACATCCAGTATCACTTCATCCCGGCTGCGGTGCGCTATGACGGCAAGGCGGCGGCGAGGGCCCATGGCTTCCAGGCCCATGTCGGGCCGATGCGGTCGAAGTCGCGCGGCTCGGTGACGCTGCGCTCTCCCGACCCGAAAGCGACGCCGGTCATCCGCTTCAACTACATGTCGCATCCAGACGACTGGACCGAGTTCCGCCACTGCATCCGGCTGACCCGCGAGATCTTCCGCCAGAAGGCTTTTGACGGCTTTCGAGGCAAGGAAATCTCGCCGGGTTCGCACGTCCAGTCGGACGAGGATCTCGACGCGTTCATCCGCGATCATGCCGAGAGTGCCTACCACCCGTGCGGCACCTGCAAGATGGGCCGCGCCGACGACATCATGAGCGTGGTCGATCCGGAGTGCCGGGTCATCGGCGTCGACGGCCTGCGCGTCGCCGACTCCTCGATCTTCCCGCGGGTGACCAACGGCAACCTCAACGCGCCGTCGATCATGACCGGCGAGAAGGCCTCCGACCACATTCTCGGCCGCACGCCACTGGCGCCGTCCAACCAGGAACCCTGGATCAATCCGTGCTGGCAGGTGGCGGATCGATAGGGCATTGTCCGGCGGACTGCTCCGCAATAGCGAATACATCTGGAGAACAGCATGCGCGCCCAGCCAACGGCATCGCACTATGTCAACGGCCGCTACATCGAGGACGAAGGCGGCGCGCCGCTGCCCGTGATCTATCCGGCGACCGGTGAGGTCATCGCCACTTTGCATTCGGCGACTCCGAACGTGCTGGAGCTCGCCATCGAAGCCGCGCGGGCCGCACAACCGGCCTGGGCGCGGATGAAGCCGGTCGAGCGTGGCCGCATCCTGCGCCGCGCCGCCGACATTTTGCGCGCGCGCAACGCCGATCTGGCGCGGATCGAGACGCTCGACACCGGCAAAGCGATCCAGGAGACGCTGGTGGCGGATGCACTATCGGCCGCCGACTGCCTCGAATATTTCGGCGGCGCGGTTGCCGCCTTCAACGGCGATGCGATCGATCTTGGTGGACCTTTTGCCTATACGCGCCGCGAGGCGCTCGGTGTGTGCGTCGGCATCGGCGCCTGGAACTATCCGATCCAGATCGCCGGCTGGAAATCCGCCCCGGCGCTCGCCATGGGCAACGCCATGGTATTCAAGCCTTCGGAAAACACGCCGCTGTCGGCGCTGGCGCTGGCCGAGATCTACTCAGAGGCGGGCCTGCCCGACGGGCTGTTCAACGTCGTGCAAGGCTATGGCGAAGTCGGCGCCGGCCTCGTCGGCCATGATGTCGTTGCCAAGGTTTCGGTGACCGGCTCGGTGCCGACCGGCCGCAAGGTGCTGTCGCTCGCCGGTTCGAAGATGAAGCATGCGACGATGGAACTCGGCGGCAAGTCGCCGCTGATCGTGTTCGACGATGCCGATCTCGAAAACGCCATCGGCGGCGCCATGCTCGGCAATTTCTATTCGACCGGGCAGATCTGCTCCAACGGCACGCGTGTTTTCGTACAAAGCGGCATCCATGACCGCTTCGTCGACCGGCTGGTCGAGCGGACGAAAAAGATCCGCATCGGCGATCCGCTCGATCCTGAGACGCAGATGGGGCCGCTGGTCAACAAGGCGCAGCAGGAGAAGGTCGTTTCCTACATCGCGGCCGGCAGGCAGGATGGAGCAACGCTCGCCTGCGGTGGCAACGTGCCGTCGCTGCAAGGGTTCGATGGCGGCTTCTTTGTAGAGCCAACCGTGTTCACCGGTGTCACCGATAAGATGCGCATTGCGCGCGAGGAGATTTTCGGGCCGGTGATGAGCGTGCTGAAGTTCGACGGCGAGGACGAGGTGATCGACCGCGCCAACGACACCGAATTCGGCCTCGCCGCCGGCGTCTTCACCCGCGACCTGCAGCGCGCTCATAGGGTGATCGCCGAACTGCAGGCCGGCACCTGCTGGATCAACGCCTACAATCTGACGCCAGTGGAAATTCCGTTTGGCGGGGTGAAGCAATCCGGCATCGGGCGCGAGAACTCGCTGGCGGCTTTAGCGCTCTATTCGCAGCTGAAGGCGGTGTATGTCGAGACCGGGGACGTGGCGAGCCCGTATTGAGGGTTGAAAGCGAAGTGACAGCTGATCTCCCCCCTTGCGGGGGAGATGGCCGGCAGGCCAGAGGGGGGTGTGACGGATCGCCACCTTTGGTCTGATCTTCGAGTAGCTGAGACGTCGGCGGGACAGCACCCCCCTCTGCCTTGCCAGGCATCTCCCCCGCAAGGGCATAGGCGCTAAGATAGGTATTGCCCTGCGGAATCGGGTGTGATTCTACACTGCGATGACACACGAATC
>NZ_JAMYQZ010000099.1:0-20181 GCF_040321145.1 Mesorhizobium sp. M0514 | reverse complement strand
GATGACAATGCCTACCGCGCCGCCGGCGCCACCATCGCCAGGACCGCCGCCGACGTGTTCGCCAAGTCCGACATGATCGTCAAGGTCAAGGAGCCGCAGCCCAACGAATGGGCGCAGCTGCGCGACGGTCAGATCCTCTACACCTATCTGCATTTGGCCCCGGATCCGGAGCAGACCAAGGGCCTGCTCGCGTCCGGCGTCACCGCAATAGCCTATGAGACCGTAACCGACGACCGCGGCGGCCTGCCGCTCTTGGCGCCGATGTCGGAAGTTGCCGGCCGCCTGTCGATCCAGGCCGGCGCGACCGCGCTGCAGAAGGCCAATGGTGGCCGCGGCGTGCTGCTCGGCGGCGTGCCCGGCGTACTGCCCGGCAAGGTCACCGTGCTCGGCGGCGGCGTCGTCGGCCTGCATGCCGCCCGCATGGCGGTCGGCCTCGGCGCCGACGTCACCATCATCGACCGCTCAATCCCGCGCCTGCGCCAGCTGGACGACCTCTTTACAGGCCGCGTCCACACCCGCTACTCCACAGTCGAGGCGCTTGAGGAAGAATGCTTCTCGGCCGACATCGTCGTCGGCGCCGTGCTCATCCCGGGTGCTGCTGCACCCAAGCTGGTGACCCGCGAAATGCTGTCGGGCATGAAGAAAGGCTCGGTGCTGGTCGACGTCGCTATCGACCAGGGCGGCTGCTTCGAGACTTCGCACGCCACTACCCATGCCGAGCCGACCTATGAGGTCGACGGCGTGATCCATTACTGCGTCGCCAACATGCCGGGCGCCGTGCCGGTGACCTCGGCGCACGCGCTCAACAACGCGACGCTGCATTATGGCCTGCAGCTGGCCGACAAGGGCCTGAAGGCACTGGTCGACGACCACCATTTGCGCAACGGCCTCAATGTCCACAGGGGCAAGATCACCAATCGCGCCGTCGCCGAAGCACTCGGCTATGAGCTGGTCGAACCGAAAGTGGTTCTGGCTGCCTGACCAGACGCCTTAATCGACTCAAGCAGTTCTGCCTCCCTCACCCGCCGGTTGCGCCGGCGGGTTTTTTATTGGCCGCGTGCTCACAAATTGCGGGCTCTAAGGCAACATCACGGCGAAACGGCCCGGCTTGGCGGTGCTTTTGCCTGCCGATGTGGCATTTTTGTCATTCCAATATTGGCGAGCGTCCTGTTAGAACACGGACGGGTTTGTTCTTATGCTAAGGGGCTAAAATGTTCATCTCTGCTAAATCCGTTCTTCTCGGGGCCGTTTCGGCAATGGCTTTGATATCGGTAGCGCATGCCGCCGATGTTGTGCAGCCGGTGGAAGAACCTGCCGGTTTCAACTGGAGCGGCGCCTATGTCGGCATCGGCGGCGGCTTCGGCGCCACCGTGCATCGCATCAGCGTCGACCCGGTGATCGACTTCAACGGGATCGGCGGCAACGGCGTGTTTGGCGAAATCACCGCCGGCTACGACTATATGGTCTCCGAGCGCTTCCTGCTTGGCGGCTTCATCGACGCCAACATCGGGAATATCGGTCCGTCGATCAGCCTTCCGGGCGCTGATATCGACCTGACGAACGCTTATGGCTTCGACGTCGGCTTGCGCGCCGGCTATCTCTTGAACCCCGATACGCTCGGCTATGTGCTCGGCGGCTACACCTGGAACCATTTCAAGCTCGAGGGTTCGGGCTTTGCCGACGGTCTCGATTTCACGGAGAACCGTGGCGGCTATGTTCTCGGCGTCGGCATGGAAACCGTGCTGCGCGGCAACTGGACGCTGAAGACCGAATACCGCTACGCCAACTATGGCGACGACTCGGTGGCTGACCTCGGCATTATTGGCGGCCCGGGAACCTCTCTGGATGTCGAGCCATCCAGCCACACCTTCCACATCGCGGCCAATTACCGCTTCGGCGCCCAGAATGGCGGCGGGGCCTTGTTTGCTGCTCCGACCTACAACTGGACCGGTTTCTATGTCGGCGGCGCGCTTGGCGCCGGCACTGTAGTGCATGACCTGACGCTCGCCAGCGCCCTCGAATTGGATGGCATCGGCGGCGAAGGCGTGTTCGGCGAGGCGAGCATCGGTTACGACCATGATTTCGGCGGCTGGGTCGCCGGCGTTCTGGTCGACGCCCGCTATTCCGGCATACGCTCGAAGCTGGACATTCCGGGTGGGTCGATCAAGGGCGATGCCGACTATGGCTTCGATGCCCTGGCCCGCATCGGCGCCAAGGTCAACGAATCGACGCTGGCCTATGTCCTCGGCGGTTACAGCTGGCAGCATTTCGACCTGCATGCCTCCTCGCCCGTTGGCGACATCGTCGACTGGGGCTCGAGCGGCTTCTCGGTCGGTGGCGGCCTGGAAACGGCCGTTTCCAGCAACATGACGCTTGGTCTCGAATACCGCTATTCGCAGTATGAGAAAGAGGATTTCGGGTCGGACGGCTTCCTCACCGACGAGCCTTCCTTCCAGACCGTTCGCGTCGGCGCGAAGTATAAATTCAACTAAACGCCGCACACACACACGGCAAAGGCCCGTCGGTCAATTCCGGCGGGCTTTTTCTTTGCGCAAAATTCCTGGCGCCGGAATTGAACAGGCTGGCGGACAACAAAAAAGCGGAGCCAAAGCCCCGCTTCCTCGGTGGTCGAGATCCCCGCCGGTTCATCCGCGGTCGGCAAATCCATCGACACTCGTCTTTTAATGGACGAATGCGACGGGAGTGCGACAGCTCACCGGCAATCGGCGCGCCACCACGCCGGCGACGATCGCGGTGCTGTATGAAGTGCTTCACATCCGCCATTCGAAAAGCATGCGCAGACAGAGCTGCCAACTTGACGGCTCGTGCCGTCACACGGTTCCCAACTGCCCGCCAGACCACCGGCGGGCATCTTTTTGTCAGAAACGCTCGATGCGGCACTGATAACAATTGTTGCGCGCCGAGCGGACGTGGACATAGGCGATGTCAGCGCGCTCAAACAGCGTCTCTGCCCGCGCCGCAATGCCGCCAGCCGGAATGACGCCGCCGCTGCCATAGACGATGCGGTCATCCGCACCATAGCCGCGCACGATATAGTCGCTGCTGTCAAGCATCTCTGGAAGCGCTTCCGTCTCGGCTGCGCGTTCGCATTCCTGCGCATGCAGGAAGATCGGTCCTGTCTCGGCGTAAGGCTGCAACGCCGGAAACGGCCGATAGGCCATGATCAGATAGCCATCGCCTTCGGCGACGTTTCTTAGGCAATGCCGGCACGGCACCCCGTCGCCATCGGAAACCTTCCGCTCCGGCGTTTGCCCGTAGGCGTCCGGCCCGCCGCGCTGCAGCGCTCTCACATCTTCTGTCGGCAAGGCTTTGAACTGGACGGTCATGGCTAAATCTCCGGTGTGGTTGACCGGAAATTATGCCCCCGCCGAGGTGCTTCCCACCCGATTCCTGTCAACTGTCAGCAGCCCGGCCAGTCTCAGGCCGGACTGCTTCGGCATTGGGCAGGTCCCGCGCCGGCTCAGCGGATGAAATCGTCGAAGCGGCGCAGCGTCACCCGGTGCCTGCGCCAGTTCTCGTCATGGGTCCGCACGAGCAGGAATTCCTCGCCATGAACGGTCGGTTCGGCCTTCAGTCGGAGAAAGTCACGGCCGCATGACGCTGGCCGAGCGCTCGGCGAACGACAGCGGATGCACGGTCTCCTTCTTTTGCGCCACCGGTGCAAAACCGAGCTTCTGGTAGAGCGGCAAGGCAGCCGGATGGTCGAGCGTGCAAGTCTGCACCGTTACCCGTTTCGGTCCATACGACCATGCTGCGGCGATCGCCGCACCGAGGAACCAACGGCCGATGCCTTGCCCGGTCGCATGTTCCATCATGCCGAAATAAGCGAGTTCGACTTCCTCTGGCAAATGCGGCTTGAGGTCGAAGAACCCGGCCGGCGCGCCGTCGAGATAAAGCACCCTGATGTCGCGGTCCTCGCGGTGGATGCCGGCGGCAAGCTCGTCATCGTCCAGCCTCAGCACATTAACCCAATGCCATTTGCGCCCGACCCGATCCATCAGATAACGGTAGAAATGCAGCGGAATGTCCTTGGTCCTGAGCAGCGCAATCTGCCTGTTGTAGGGCAAGGGCGGCGAATAGGCCGGCGGCACATGCATTTCCAGAAACGTGACGGTGACCTCGATGTCGTCCAGCGCGCCGTTTTCCATCGCCATCATCCCTTGCCCGTCACCACGGGCGTGTCTGCCAGCCCGCCCCATTCCGTCCATGAGCCGTCATAGAGTCGGTTGTCGGTGTGACTGAGCGTCTCCAGCGCCAGAGTGACCACAGCCGCCGTGATGCCGGAACCGCAAGAGGTGACGACCGGTTTCGACAGATCGATACCGGCATCCTCAACGGCCTTGCGCAACTGGTCCTTCGACAACAGCGCGCCATCCTGTGACAGCGCCGAATAAGGCAAATTGTGCGCGCCGGGCATGTGGCCGGAGCGAACACCCGCGCGGGGCTCTGGCTCGGCGCCGGTGAAGCGGCCCGCGCCTCGGGCGTCCGCAATCTGGCTCTCGCCAGTCTCGACGATGCGGCGCATGTCGGCAAGGCTGGCGACGCGAGCGGCATCGAAATCGGCATGAAACACATTCGGCGCGATCTTGGTCGGCTCCGCCGTCACCGGCCGGCCCGCCGCCTTCCAGCGGTCGAAGCCGCCGTCGAGCACATAGACCTGGAACACGCCCATGACGCGGAACATCCACCAGGCGCGCGGCGCCGAGAAGAAACCCGGACCGTCATAGACGACAATGGTGTCGTCGGCCGAAATTCCCATGGCGCCTACATATTGCGCGAAATGCTGTGGCGAGGGCAGCGTGTGCGGCAGCTTGGCATCAGGATCGGAGGCCGCATCATGATCGAAGAATCGCGCGCCCGGAATATGCGCAGCCTCATACTCGGCGCGCGCATCGCGCTTCTGCGCCGGCAGATACCAGGATGCATCGACGATCGTCAGGCCGGGCTCGCCAAGACGGCTCTGCAACCAGTCCGCATCGACGGTGAAAGGGCTGTCATCGGCCATTGTTCTTCTCCTGCTCCGCCTTGGCGAGGCATTGCTTCCTGTTGACCATGATCGTCCCCGAAAACCGGCTTCCACTTTTCGGGATCATGGTTCGTTCAAGCTACCGGCGGCGGTCCGAAGCGAATGCGAAAACGCCGGTTTTCGCGGCCCTTCTTCTCGATCTTGCCGATATGGATTTCACCGACTTCGCCGGTGCTTTTGACATGGGTGCCGCCGCAGGGCTGGCTGTCGATCGAAGCGTTGTCGCCGATGCAGACCAGGCGGATCTTGCCGGTGCCGGCGGGCGGCCGGACATTCTTGGATTTCACCAGGCCAGGATTGGCTGCCAGTTCCTCGTCGGTGATCAGCCTGACGAAGATCGGATGATCGGCCCGCACCAGCTCCATCAGCCCGGCGGTGACGTCTTCCCTGGTGAAGCCGGCATCGGGAGCGTCGAAGTCGACGCGGCTGTCATCTTCGGAAACCGCAGCACCGGTAATCGGAAACGGACAGACGACGGTGAGCAAATGGCAAGCTGCGTGCATGCGCATCAGGAGATGCCGCCGCTCCCAGTCGATGGCGAGTTTCACCCGCTCGCCGACCTCGGGTGCCGGCTGCTCCGGCGCCGGTACATGGATGATCTCGTCCTTGGTCTCGCCGGTGATGGTGGCGGCAATGGCGATGCGGCTGCCGTCGGCGCGCTCTAATGTGCCGGTATCGCCAGGCTGGCCGCCCGATGTGGCATAGAAGATGGTCCGGTCGAGAATGATGCCGCCGCGTTCGTTGATGGCGACAACAGTGGCGTCAGCCGCTCTGACATAGGCGTCGTCGCGAAACAGCGCTTCTGTTCTGTGCGCCATCAGGCGACCTTCTCATACGGCACCGAAATTGTGCTGCGCTCATCCATCCAGCCCGGCACCGGCAGGTTCTTCTCGCGCAGGAATTCCGGGTTGAACAGCTTCGACTGGTAGCGCGTGCCATAGTCGGCAAGGATGGTCACGATGGTGTGGCCGGGCCCAAGCTCGCGCGCCAGCCGGATCGCGCCGGCAATGTTGATGCCGGTCGAACCGCCGACGCACAGGCCTTCTTCCTGGATCAGGTCGAAGACGATCGGCAGCGCTTCCTCGTCCGGCACCTGGAACGAGAAGTCCGGCGTGAACCCATCGAGATTTGCCGTGATGCGCCCCTGCCCTATCCCTTCGGTGATCGAGCTGCCGTCGGACTTCAATTCGCCACTGGTGTAGAAGGAATAGAGCGCCGCACCCAGCGGATCGGCGAGCGCGATCTTGACGTTGCTGCTCCTGGCCTTCAGCCCGAAGGCGACGCCGGCCAGCGTTCCGCCCGAACCCACCGCCGAGACGAAACCGTCGACCTTGCCGCCGGTCTGCGTCCAGATTTCTTCCGCCGTGGTGCGGATATGGCCGTCGCGATTGGCAACGTTGTCGAACTGGTTGGCCCAGATCGCGCCGTTCGGCTCCGACCTCGCCATCTGCTCGGCTAGCCGCCCCGACAGTTTCACGTAGTTGTTGGGGTTCTTGTAAGGCACCGCCGGCACTTCGATCAGCTCGGCGCCAAGCAGCTTGATCGTGTCCTTCTTTTCCTGGCTCTGGGTGTCGGGAATGACGATCACTGTGCGATAGCCCAGCGCCTTGGCAACCAGCGTCAGGCCAATGCCGGTATTGCCTGCCGTGCCTTCGACGATGACCCCGCCCGGCTTCAACAGCCCGCGCTGTTCGGCGTCGCGGATGATGAACAGGCCTGCGCGATCCTTGACCGACTGGCCGGGGTTCATGAACTCGGCCTTGCCCAGGATCTCGCAGCCGGTCTGCTCCGAGGCCTTGTTGAGGCGGATCAGGGGCGTGTTGCCGATCGCTTCGATCACAGAACGGGGCATCCGGGATTCCTTATGTAGCTGCGGCGAGACCCTAGAAACCCGAAGCGTGCGTTTCAAGGCAAGAATTCGCCTGGTCCAGTCGCATTTCGGGCACTGCAATCTCCCGCGGCCGGACAACGCGCGATGACGATCATTTCAACCAGTACGGAAAAGCGCTCTTTTCATTCGATTTTTTCACCGCTAGAGCACTAATGACAGATCGGCAGGGCGCAGAATGACACTTTACCGGGCCAACCCGAAGCACGGCGTCGCCTGGATAACCGGCGGCAGCAGCGGCATCGGCCGTGCGCTGGCAAAGGACCTCGCGGCAAAGGGCTTTGTCGTCGCGGTCACCGCACTCGACGGCGACCCACTCGACGCGCTCATCGTCGAGACTGCGCAGATGCCGGGACGTGTCGTCGCCTACCCTTGCGACGTCACCGATGAGCCGCGCATGGCAAGCACGGTGGCGGCGATCGAAAAGGAGCTCGGCCCGATCGTGCTCGCCGTCTTCAACGCCGGCAACTACATCGCCACACCCGGCGAAGACCTCAGGGTCCGCGACTTTCGCCAGACCTTCGAGGTCAACTATTTCGGTATCATCAATGGCCTCGTCCCGCTCATGGAGCGCATGCGCATCCGTGCGCGCGGCCATATCGTGCTTGTCGGGTCGGTCACCGCCTATTTCGGCTGGCCGACCACGGCGGCCTATGGCGGCTCGAAGGCGGCGATCAACATCTTGGCCGAGTCGCTGAAATACGATTTCGACAAGATGAATGTACGCATTCAGGTGATGAATCCGGGCTTCATCGACACGCCGCTGACCGAAAAGAACATGCTGCCGATGCCGGGACTGATGCCGGTCAACCGCGCCTCGCGCCGCATGCTGCGCGGCATCGAGCATGGCGGCTTCGAGGTCACCTTCCCTCACCGGCTGAGCTGGGGGCTGAAGCTGCTGGCACTGCTGCCAAGGCCAGTCTGCCGGTGGTTCATCAGCACGGCGACCCGCTGGACAGGGCGGCCGCTGAATTTCGACCGCAAGCCGCCGAACCAATAGCTGTCCATAGCCCGGCTGTTGCCTGACTGCACCGGCCGCCATAGCTTTAGAATTGTCGTGGAGTCTGAGATGGGGCGGCGGATCGTGCTTGCGGTGCTGGGCGTCGTCATGATCCTTGTCCTGGCCTTCCTGCTTGGTCCGCGCGTTCCCGTCGACACCACGATCCATTTCGATGACAAAGTGATCGGCGACGACCCGCAAGCGTATGTCGCGCGCGAAGAGGCTGCCGTCCCCAATATCCGCGACGGGCTCGAGAAAGAAATCATCTGGGCCGATCCGATGGTTCACGCCAGGACGCCATTGGCGATCGTCTATATCCATGGCTTTTCGGCATCGAAGGGCGAGGTTCGCCCGCTGGCCGACGAGATCGCCGACCAACTCGACGCCAACCTTTTCTACACCCGCCTCACCGGTCATGGGCAGGACGGCGCTGCTATGGCGCAAGGCAGCGTCAATGCCTGGATCAACGACTATGAGGAGGCGCTCGCCATCGGCCGAGGTATCGGCGACAAGGTGATCGTCATCGGCACCTCGACCGGTGGATCGCTGGCGGCATGGGCGGCGACCGAGCCTGGCGCATCGGACGGCGTCGCTGCAATCGCATTCATCTCGCCGAATTTCGGCATCAGGGCTTCAGGCGCCGAGCTGCTGACCATGCCCTGGGGCAGGCAGATCGCCGAGTTCGTCGGCGGCAAGGAGCGCAGCTTTCCGACCCGCAACGCGCTGCACGAGAAACTCTGGACGCACACATATCCAATGGCGGCCGTGCTACCGATGGCGGCGCTGACCAACCTTGCCTACGCAGCGCCTGTGGAGAAGGCAACCATACCGGCGCTGTTCATCTTCTCGGATTCCGACAAGGTGGTGCGCCAGGATCGCACCCGCGAAATCGCCGGCCGCTGGGGCGCACCGCATGAACTGGTGCCCGTTGACGACAATGGCGATCCCGACGACCACGTCATTGCCGGCGACGCGCTGTCGCCCTCGACCACGGCATTCCTGGCGCAGCGGATCGTCGTGTGGGTGAAGGCAATTACCGGGCAGCCCTAAACGAAAAGGACGGCCGAAGCATTGCCCCGGCCGTCCTCATATTCAATCGTCAGCAATCAAGCCAGGCTCGACGAGCCTGACCGGTTCGTCTGATCAGGCAGCCCGCGCCGCGGGCCGCTTGCCGCCGAAGCGGCGCTTGTTGTTGCCCTTGAAGGCCTTGGCGCCTTCCGCCTTGCGCTCGCTTGCACCCGCAAAGGCCGGCTTGTCACCAAAACGCTTCTTGGCGAAGCCGTTGTTCTGGCCACCGGGCCGCCTGCCGTCGCGACGGCCATTGCGGTCGTTGCGATCGTTGGCGGGCTCGAAGCGCTCGTTCTTTTCGGCCGGATTGCGCACCGGATCCGGGCTGCCGAGATGGTCGGCAACGATCGGCAGCTTGCTGCGGATGATGCGCTCGACCTGACGCAGCTTGCTGTTTTCGGAAGGATCGCAAAGCGTGATGGCGATGCCGTCCATGCCGTTACGGCCGGTACGTCCGATGCGGTGGACATAGCTTTCGGCCTCATCCGGCAGGTCGAAATTCACCACATGGCTGATGCCGGGAACGTCGATGCCGCGCGCCGCGATGTCGGTAGCCACGAGAATGCGCACCGAGCCCTCGCGGAAATCGTTGAGCGCCTTCTGGCGGGCGTTCTGCGACTTGTTGCCGTGGATGACGGCGGCCTTGAAGCCGTCGCGCTCGAGGTCCTTGGTCACCCGGTCGGCGCCATGCTTGGTGCGCGAGAAGATGATGACGGACTTCATTGCCTCGTCGGCGAGCATCGTCGACAGCACCTGGCGCTTCTGCTTGGTGCGGGCAAAGACGACGCCCTGCACGATCTCGGCGGCCGCGGTGCTCTGCGGCGCGACTTCGACGCGGATCGGGTTCTTCAACAGGCCCTTCGCCAGCTCGGCGATTTCGTTGGGCATGGTGGCCGAGAACAGCACCGTCTGACGGTCGGGCGCGGTCGCCTTGGCGATCCGCTTGACGTCGTTGATGAAGCCCATGTCGAGCATGCGGTCACCCTCGTCCAGCACCAGCCATTTGGTGTCGGAGAGAATGAGGTCGCCCTCGCGCACCAGGTCGGTCAGGCGGCCGGGCGTGGCGATCAGGATGTCGACGCCGGGCGCAACCTTCTTCACCTGGCTGAAGCGCGAGACGCCGCCAAGCACGAGAGCGGTCGAGACATGCGCGCCCTTGGCGAGGATCTTGATGGTGTCCTCGATCTGGACGGCGAGTTCGCGCGTCGGCGCCAGGATCAGCGCACGAGTGGTCTTGGCTCGGCGCTTGGTGCCGAGCGCGATGATCTTCGACAGGATCGGCAGCGCGAAGGCAGCGGTCTTACCGGAGCCGGTCTGGGCGATGCCGAAGATATCACGGCCTTCCATCTGCGGCGGGATCGCCTGCGTCTGGATCGGCTTCGGCTCGGTGAAGCCGGCGCCATGCGTCGCCTTGAGCAGCGCGCCCGTGATCCCAAGAGCTGCGAAACCGGTGAGGTCCGCAGTGTTGCCGGTCGAGATCGCGTTACCGGCTGAGGTGTTTTCGTTGGTCAAAATAGTCTTCTTTCACGCGGTCTTGGCCGCAAACATCGATGGCGGCAGGGCGCAACCTGCCGTCGAAAAAATTGATATGAACGACAAGGCGGGCGGACGGTAACGTCCACTCGGCTGCGCTGTCGTGCCCGCAGGCGTCATGCCACGGGGCTCTTTCGCCACTTCGTGATGTATCGGAAAGAGGGGCCGATATACCGGAAAGAGGGAAAACAGACGCAACCAGTCTCATTTGTCGAGAAGGCCGGAATCTCCCGGCCCAAGCGCCTATGGGCTGCATATGGCTGAGTTCGCCCCGGAATGCAAGGGGCGACATGTTGCAGCGCAGCAAAATCGACTGCGAAAGCGGCGCTTGCGCACGCCTGCAGCCATCATTACCACAAAGGCAGCTGCCATTTCTGGGGACCGAGCGATGAAGGACGTGCTGAAGGAACTTGAGCGCCGCCGCGAGATCGCCCGCATGGGCGGCGGCCAGGCCCGCATCGACGCCCAGCACAAGAAGGGCAAGCTCACCGCGCGCGAACGCATCGAGGTCTTTCTCGACGAAGGCTCGTTCGAGGAGTTCGACATGTATGTCGAGCATCGCTCGACCGACTTCGGCATGGAGAAGACCAAGATCGCCGGCGATGGTGTCGTCACCGGCTGGGGCACCGTCAATGGCCGTCCGGTCTATCTCTTCGCCAAGGATTTTACCGTCTTCGGCGGCTCGCTGTCGGAGGCTCACGCCGAAAAGGTCATCAAGGTGCAGGAGATGGCGCTACGCAACCGCGCGCCGATCATCGGCATCTACGACGCCGGCGGCGCCCGCATCCAGGAAGGCGTGGCAGCGCTAGGCGGCTATGCCGAGATTTTTCAGCGCAACGTGCTCGCATCCGGCGTCATTCCTCAGATTTCCGTGATCATGGGCCCGTGCGCCGGCGGCGACGTCTATTCGCCTGCGATGACCGACTTCATCTTCATGGTGCGCGACACCTCTTACATGTTCGTCACCGGGCCGGATGTGGTGAAGACGGTCACCAACGAGACGGTGACGGCCGAGAGCCTTGGCGGCGCGTCCGTCCACACGACCAAATCGTCGATTGCCGACGGCGCCTACGACAATGACGTCGAGGCGCTGTTGCAGATGCGCCGGCTGGTAGACCTTTTGCCCGCGTCAAATACGTCGGAGCTTCCTGAGATCGAGTGCTACCAGTCGGTCACCGACCATGATCTGTCGCTCGACCGGCTGATCCCAGACAACGCCAACAAGCCTTACGACATCAAGGAGCTGATCCTCAAAGTTGCCGATGAAGGCGATTTCTTCGAGATCCAGCAGAACTTTGCCAAGAACATCGTCACCGGTTTCGGCCGCGTCGAGGGCCGCACCGTCGGCTTCGTCGCCAACCAGCCGATGGTGCTGGCCGGCGTGCTCGATTCCGACGCAAGCCGCAAGGCGGCGCGCTTCGTGCGCTTCTGCGACTGTTTTTCCATTCCCATCGTCACCTTCGTCGACGTCCCCGGCTTCCTGCCCGGCACCGCGCAGGAATATGGCGGCCTGATCAAGCATGGCGCGAAACTCCTGTTTGCCTACGCCGAGGCGACCGTGCCGAAAATCACCGTCATCACCCGCAAAGCCTATGGCGGCGCCTATGACGTGATGGCCTCAAAGCACCTGCGTGGCGACATGAACTATGCCTGGCCGACGGCGCAGATCGCGGTGATGGGGGCGAGAGGCGCGGTCGAGATCATCTACCGTAAGGATATCGGCGACGCCGAAAAGATCGCAGCCCACACAAAGGCTTACGAAGACCGCTTCCTGTCGCCCTTCGTCGCCGCCGAACGCGGCTATGTCGACGAGGTGATCATGCCGCATTCGACCCGCCGCCGCATCGCGCGGGCGCTGCGCATGCTGCGCAACAAGGACATGCAGAACCCTTGGAAGAAGCACGACAACATCCCGTTGTAACATCCAATGTCGCGACTGATCATCAGCGCCGGTCGGCGGTTTGGCAGGTTCACGGTCCTGTTTTTCGTTGTTCCCGCCCTCGTCATCTTCTGCGTCTGGATGTCCCTGCTCGACAACCATCCAATCTGGTTTATCGCCAGCGGCTTCGTCGCCATGCCGATCGCCACCACGGCCTTGGCATTTCTGTTCGGCACATTGTTTGCGGGCTTCCGACGCAGCAAGATCAAAGGCGTCAGTGAAGCAGAAGCGCCCGGCCTGTGGGCGCTGTGGCGGAGCGTCGCCGGACCGCGCCGTGCTGCGCGCACGGTTGTCATACTAGAGGGCAACCTGAACGCCAGCGTGCGCGAAGAGCGCACGCTTCTCGGCCTTCTCGGCAATCGGCTGTTTCTAACCATTGGCATCCCTCTCCTCGCAGTGACCGATGAAAGAGCGCTTGCCGCGATCCTTGCCCATGAGGACGCGCATGTGCGCAACAAGGATACCAATGGCAGCCTCAATCTCACTGAGTTCGAAAACGGTTTCGGATTTGTCTTCGAGTATGCCCCGCCCGGAACCACGATCACAGGCAGCCTGCTCCACGCCGCTATCGGCTGGCTGTCGCAATCGTTCGAGCGGGAAGAAATCCGGCTTTCGCGCGAAGCGGAGATCAAGGCAGATCGATACGCGGCATCCTCCGGCGACGCCGAGCACGCCGCACGCGCGCTGTTGCTTCTTGCCACGGCAGACGTGCATTTCGCGGAGACGGTCTATGACCCTTTGCAGCATGAATTGCGAGGTGCTTTGCGTCCGCCGCGACCGCCGCTCGAGCGCATGCTGGAAGCTGCCGGCCAGCTGCGAGAACCCATTTGCCTCAATGTTTGCGCCCGCAAGGCGTGGGCAAGCCCGGATGACGCAAAGTCCACCCATCCATCATGGGCTCAACGGCTGGCGGCGCTTGGCTACACGGAGCCGCCCGACCTGGACCCGATCGCCGTGACCGCGCTCTCGACGCTGCTGAACTCGAGCGTAGCACAGCGCCATATTTCGGAATTCGACACCAAATGGACTGCGCGGATGGAAGACTATCTGCAGCGCTGAACTGGTGGTCGCCCAACTCCCAGGCTCACTCCTCTTCCGCCGCCCCGAACCCCGCATCCCTGGGGGCGCTGGTCGCGCTCGCCCAAGGCGTTGCGTGATTGTCGATACGCATCTGGAAGATGAAATAGGTCGGCGAGCAGTAGCCGATGCCTTTCACCTTGGCGGCGCCCGGCGTGTCCGGCGGCAGCGACTGGCACATATAATCCTCGCGGCAGAAATGATCGGCCGAACATGCGGGACGGTTGCCGCGGTTGACCGCGCCGCCGAGGCACTGGTCGAAATTGTTGGTGGCGACGCAGGTGTCGAATTTCTTGCCGCCGACCATGCCGCAAATTTCCGATGGCATCGGCTTGCCCGTCTTGAAGGCGGCGAAGCTGCGGTCCTTGTCGTCGCAGCCGCGATAAGCGATGCCTGCCGGTACGCCGATTTTCGGTGGCCGGCAGGTGTAGGCGGTCCGCGAAAAGGTCGGCGCAAAAGCAGCGAACTGGCCGGTGATCTTGTAGCGGTCGTTGAACGGCTGAGACGGGTTGCTGGCGATCGACCCGGTCAGGCAGGGATGGCCCGAAAACATCTTTGGACTGTCCTTGGGCAACAGACATTGCGCCAGCGTGGTGCGCACGCCTGAGGCCGTCGCCAGCGGCGTGCAGACGGTGCCGCCACCGCATTGCCAGGTCGCGCCGAAGCGTTTTGCATCATCCGGCATCAGGCACGGCATCGCCATCTCGGCCGGGGCGTAGTCGACATCGCCGGCATCGGTCCATGTCGCCGGCGGCGCAAAGGACAGCGGCCGGTAGCGGTTCGGCTCCTTGCCTTCTTCGGTCGCGCGCAGCCAGGCCTCACGTCGCGCAATCTCGGCATGGAGATGCGGCGAGATGCCGACCTCGATCCGGTTGAGAGGCGACGTCGTTTTGTCGTCGAGGCCGATGAAGTGAAAGCCGGCCGTCGAGCCCGCCTGGTGGCAGCCCTGGCAGGCGCCATTGTCCAGCCGCTCGACCAGCGCCTCCGGTGTCCGCACCAGTTTTAGCGCCGCATAGTCCAGGCCGGCGAAATCCGCTGGCTGGAACAGCGGCGTGAACGGATGGTTGGCCTGTCTCGCGCTGCCGAAGGTCGACCACGAAATGATTTCCTTCGCCAGGAATTCGTCGGGGATTTCGTAGACGCCGAGATCGACCGCCGCGACATTGGCGATGACGTGGTCGGCGAGCCTTTTCTTGAGTGCGGCATCATCCGAGAGTCGCGCAACGTCAGGCGTATTTTCCAGCGGCTTCTCGCTGATGGCAGCGCCATCGATGCCGAAGATCCGCATCAGATAGGCCGCCTGCCCGCCAAACTCGGTCTCCTGTCCCGAGGGAAAACGCACCACCTGCGCATTGAGCTCAAGCTGTTTGAAGTTCAGTTCCTCCGGTGCCAGCGGCCCGCCGGCCAGCCAGCCGGCATCGACGTTTTCGTCGATCTGCGGTGTCCAGCGCCCGGCAACGCCGACGCAGCCGCCATCGGCGTCCGGCGCCGCGCTGTAGACGGCGTTGAAATTGAATGGCAGCCGCGAAGCGAGAAGTTTGCCGTTCTTGCGGAAACTGTAGGCCAGGCGATAGATGAAGCGCACCTCGCCACAGCTTTTGTCGCCAGCCAAAACATTGAAGTCACGCCGGTCGAGCCGGTTGACGACGCCGACCAGGCGGAAGCGCGCGGCCTCGGTCTTCAGCCAGCGCATATCCATGATGCGGCCGACATTGCCGTCGGTCACCTCGTAGAGCGTGCGCCCGCCGGCCTTTATCTCGGCCCGCAGCGTGGCAATATCGGCCGCCACCATGTCGACAACGGCACGATAGGCCGGCGCCTCACTGTAGAGCGTCTTCAGATCGTCCGGGCCGTCGACGGCGAAAATGCGGGCGAAGCCAAAACCCTTGGCATCGAGGGCGGCGAGCACCGCCGGATCGTCGACGATGGTCACGGGCTCTTGAGCACGCACGCCATGTGACGCGAACAGCGCGATGATGGCCGCAACGACGAACGCGAAATGCTTCATCTGATCGCCACCTTCTGCCGTGCATCGACCAGTTCACGCAGCACCGGCACCAGGGCCAGCGGCAGATCCTCCGCGATCAGCCCCGGACCGAAGCGGCTGCCGGCCTCGGCATGGATCCAGACAGCGGCGCAAGCTGCTTCGAAGGGCAACATGCCTTGCGCCAGCAGCGCGGCAATTATGCCGGCAAGCACGTCCCCTGACCCGGCGGTGGCCAGCCATGGCGCGCCATTGGCGTTGATCGCGGCGCGGCCGTCGGAAGCCGCGATGACGGTGTCGGCGCCCTTGTAGATGACAGTGGCGTTGGCGCGCGCCGCAGCCGCGCGAGCCTTGGCGAGCTTGGACAGACTTTTGTCGTCGGCGATGTCGGGAAACAGTCGGCCGAACTCGCCCTCATGCGGCGTCATGACCAATGCTGGCGCACCCGGCCTGCCGGCCGCCTCGAACAGCGTTGAGACCGCGTTGAGGAAAGACGTGATGCCGTCGGCATCGAGCACCAACCCTTCAACACCACCCTCTTGCCGTGTTCTGTCGAGCACGGCGAGGGCGAAATGGCGCGCCTTGTCACCAACACCAAAGCCCGGGCCGAGGACAAAGCTCGACGATCGGCGATCGCCGAGAAAGTCTTGCACGTCCTCGATAGCGTCGGCCTTGCGCAGCATGATCGCGGTCAGATGCGTGGCGTTCACCTGCATGGCATCGGCAGGAGACAGCACGGTCACTGCCCCTGCCCCGCTTCTTGCAGCGGCAAGTGCGGCCAACCGCGCCGCCCCCGTCGCCGACGATCCGCCGGAGAAGACGCCGACATGGCCGCGTTTGTATTTGTGTGCATCGACCGCCGGCACCGGCAACGCGTCGAGCCAGAACGTCGGCTTGTTTTCGAATGCGTGCGGCGCGACCTGGGCGATGATATCGTCGCCAATGCCGATATTGGCGACGACGATCTCGCCGCATCGGTCCCGGCCGGGCAACAGCAGATGCCCCGGTTTCTTGCGCGCGAAGGTGACGGTGATGTCGGCACGGAATGCCGTGCCGAGAATGTCGCCGCTGTCACCCGAGACGCCCGAAGGCAAATCGACGGCGACAACAGACAGGCGGGCAGCACTGTCGACCGCGCGTGCGGCATCGCCCGAAAGGTCCTTGGATAGGCCCGCGCCATAGAGAGCATCGACAATCAACGAGCCTGGCTCGGCGGCAAAAGCCGCTAGCGGCTTGCGCTCCAGCAGGCATTGGGCCGCGGCGATCGCGGCATCGCTGCCTGCCCTCGGTTCGCCTGACGCCCACAGCGCGACATCGACACCCGTCTCCGCCAACAGCCGCGCCACGACAAAGCCGTCGCCGCCATTATTGCCGGGGCCGCACAGCACATGCACCCTAGTGGCTGAAGGATAGCGCGCCAACACCACCGCCGCGACCGCTTCGCCGGCGCGCTTCATCAGGCCATAGCCGTCCAGTGGACCGGCCGCGATTGCCAACCGGTCGGCATCCGCCATCTCGGTCGGCGACAGCAGTTCCAATTTGGCGCCGGCTGGCAAACCCATCGCTGGTACGTCCTTCGGTTCATCCGCCTTGCGTGGCAGCGTCGGGAGCTCGGCCGGACACGAGGCCCGGATCGACCTTTGAGGCATAGATCGCCGATTCCATGACGATGGTGAGACCGAGCTTCGGGTGGAGCAAATCCTTGGCCTGACCGAGAATCAATGCCGCCACATTGGCGGTGATGGCCGGCCAATTGGTCACATCGGCCTCGCCATAGACAATTGTAGCATTCGGCAGACGGCCGGTCAGACACGTCACCGCCATTGGCCATGCAAATCCAAGCAATTTCCTGACCGGGAAATGCGGATGATGATTTTTGCCGACCGACGGCAGCCCCTCCAGTGGGCCGCCCAGCGTCTGCGAGACATGGGCGAACATGGCCTCCAGCGAAGGCATACCATTCGGCGGCAGGCCGTTGTTGATCGCCGTTCCGGCAGCGAGGTTCCAGAGCCGCTCCGGAGCCTTCTTGTCGTCGCGGGCAAAGAGCATCTCGTTCAGCGGCTCGCCGAACAGGAAACGCGACCCGTCCTTGGTCGTCACGATGTCTAGCTCGGGTGTGCGGCCGCTGAGCAGAGCGCACTGCGCGGCAAAGCCGCCAATCGCTCCCGCAGCCGAAACGATGGTCTCGGCATGGATGCGTCCATTCACCGCCAAAAGCTGCGGAAGATTGTCGCGCAAATGTCCGAATGCAAAGTTGCAGGCGGCGCTGTCAGGTTTGTCGCGCCATGGAAAATCCACGGCCCGCGGTGGTCCGCCACCAGTCGAACCGCTACCGGAGCCGGCAGAGCCACGTGAAGACTGCCCGCGCCCAAATACACCCTTCATTCGTCCACCTTTCACTGCGTCGTTGACGCGGATATGCCCACACCGGGAATGATGGGTCAAATCTGCCAGGCCGCCCAACTGCACGGATCCGCGCGTGCCCGCGAAATGCGCGATCTGCCTAATTATCGTGCAGACGCCCGAAGCGGCAATGTGTAGGCTTCGGGCAGCTTTGCCGCAGCCGAAGCAGAGGATGACGCGAATGTGCATCCCGGCGCGGCGCGGCATTGGAATTGCGCGAAACCGCTTCGCGTGGGCTGAAATTGGCACAGTTCGTGCTTGATGGAGGCGCAAGCGGGGCGCACAACCCGTTTTTTTGGCAGTGGAGGCCACTTTTTACATGAAAAAGATCGAAGCGATCATCAAGCCGTTCAAGCTAGACGAAGTGAAGGAAGCGCTTCAGGAGGCCGGTCTGCAAGGCATTACCGTGACCGAGGCTAAGGGCTTTGGCCGCCAGAAAGGCCATACCGAACTCTATCGCGGCGCCGAATATGTCGTCGACTTCCTGCCCAAGGTGAAGATCGAAGTCGTGCTGGGCGACGACGCCGTCGAAGGCGCCATCGAAGCCATCCGCAAGGCGGCGCAGACCGGCCGCATCGGCGACGGCAAGATCTTCGTCTCCAACATCGAGGAGGTCGTTCGCATCCGTACCGGCGAAACGGGGATGGACGCCGTCTGAGCTTTCTGATTTCAGATTAACGTCTCCTCGAAACGTCATCACACAGGGAAGAAACGACATGACGACAGCCAAAGACATCATGAAGCAGATCAAGGACAACGACGTGAAATTCGTCGACCTGCGCTTCACCGATCCGAAGGGCAAGCTGCAGCACGTGACGATGGATGTCATCGAGGTCGAGGAAGACATGTTCGCCGACGGCGTCATGTTCGACGGCTCCTCGATCGCCGGCTGGAAGGCGATCAACGAGTCCGACATGGTGCTGATGCCCGATGCGGACACCGTCCACATGGATCCGTTCTTCGCCCAGTCGACCATGGTCATCCTGTGCGACATTCTCGATCCGGTCTCCGGCGAATCCTACAACCGCGACCCGCGCGGCACCGCCAAGAAGGCCGAGGCCTACATGAAGGCCGAAGGCATCGGCGACACCATCTATGTCGGCCCCGAAGCCGAGTTCTTCGTCTTCGACGACGTCAAGTACAAGGCCGATCCCTACAACACCGGGTTCAAGCTGGACTCGACCGAACTGCCGTCCAACGACGACACCGACTACGAGACCGGCAATCTCGGCCACCGCCCGCGCGTCAAGGGCGGCTACTTCCCTGTGCCGCCGATCGACAGCGCGCAGGACATGCGCTCCGAAATGCTGACCGTGCTCGCCGAAATGGGCGTGCGCGTCGAAAAGCACCATCACGAGGTTGCCGCTGCCCAGCACGAGCTCGGCATCAAGTTCGACACGCTGGTCCGCAACGCCGACAAGATGCTGATCTACAAATATGTCGTGCACCAGGTCGCCAACGCCTATGGCAAGACGGCCACCTTCATGCCGAAGCCGATCTTCGGCGACAACGGCTCGGGCATGCATGTCCACCAGTCGATCTGGAAGAACGGCAAGCCGACCTTCGCCGGCAATGAATATGCCGGCCTGTCGGAGTCGTGCCTGTTCTACATCGGCGGCATCATCAAGCACGCCAAGGCGATCAACGCCTTCACCAACCCGCTGACCAACTCCTACAAGCGCCTTGTACCTGGCTATGAAGCCCCGGTGCTGCTCGCCTACTCCGCGCGCAACCGTTCGGCCTCGTGCCGCATTCCGTTCGGCTCGTCCCCGAAAGCCAAGCGCGTCGAGGTCCGCTTCCCCGATCCAGGCGCGAACCCCTACCTCGCTTTCGCCGCCATGCTCATGGCCGGCCTCGACGGCATCAAGAACAAGATCCACCCGGGACAGCCGATGGACAAGGATCTCTACGACCTGCCGCCGAAGGAACTGAAGAAGATCCCGACCGTCTGCGGTTCGCTGCGCGAAGCGCTGCAAAGCTTGGACAAGGACCGCGGCTTCCTGAAAGCCGGCGGCGTCTTCGACGACGACCAGATCGACTCTTACATCGAGCTCAAGATGGCCGAAGTGATGCGCTTCGAAATGACCCCGCATCCGGTCGAATACGACATGTACTATTCGGTCTGAACGATAAGCCTCAGCGACAAGGAAAAACCCCGGCGTCAGTTCAGACGCCGGGGTTTTTGTTTGACCAATAGCAGACCGTAGACGTGGTGGCAGCAGGCTACGGCGCAGGCTTACGA
>NZ_JAMYQZ010000098.1:0-20638 GCF_040321145.1 Mesorhizobium sp. M0514 | reverse complement strand
GCATAGGAGATCTTGGCGGCGACGTAGTTCAGCCCCCAGGAAAAGGTCAACCCGACCATGATGGAAGCAGCCGCCAGATCGACCGCATCGCGGCGATCCAATGCCGAGGCAACGGCCAATCTCAGTCCTCCGCGCTGGCGTCGTCGAAGCCGATCAGGTTCCAGCTCTGACGCATATGCGGCGGCATCGGCGCGGTGACGTCGATGACGCCCTTGTCCGGGTGCGGAATGACGATGCGGCGCGCATGCAGATGCAGGCGGTTTTGAATGCCGCCCGGAAAGTCCCAGTTGGTGTCGGCCTCGAAATATTTGGGGTCGCCAAGGATCGGGCAGCCGATATAGGCGGCATGAACGCGCAGCTGGTGGGTGCGGCCGGTGTACGGCTCCATTTCCAGCCAGGTCATCGTCTGAGCCGCCTGCTCGATGATGCGGTAGTAGGACACGGCGTGGTCGGCGCCCTTTTCGCCATGGGCTGCCACGCGCACGCGGTCGCCGTCCTCGGTCGGTTCCTTGATCAGCCAGGTCGAGATCTTGTCCTCGCGCTTGGGCGGGACACCTTTGACCAGCGCCCAATAGGTCTTCTTGGTCTCACGCGCCCTGAATGACTCGGAAAGCTTCATCGCTGCAAGCCTGGTGCGGGCAACCACCAGCACGCCCGACGTGTCGCGGTCGAGCCGGTGCACCAGGCGCGGCTTCTCGCCCTTCTGGCTGCGCCATGCCTCCAGCATGTCGTCGACATTGCGGGTGACGCCCGAGCCGCCTTGCACCGCCAGGCCCGCCGGCTTGTTGAAGACGAAGACTTTTGGATCTTCGTGGATCAGCATCTTGGCCAGCACATCGGCGTCGCCCTGGTTGCGGATCGAGTAACCCGTAAGCGCACTCTCGCCCTTCTTGTCGACCTCGAGCGGCGGCACACGCACCACCTGGCCCGGCTCGACACGGCTGTCGGCCTTGACCCGGCCGCCATCGACGCGGATCTGGCCCGAGCGCAGCAACTTCTGCAGATGGCCAAAGCCGAGGCCGGGGAAATGGGTCTTGAACCAGCGATCGAGCCGCATGCCCGCCTCGCCGGCCTCCACCGTGATCTGTTCTACGCCTGCCATGATTTTCGCTTTATCCGTTTCAACGCGTGACCCCGAAAATCTACTCCGGCTTTCGGAAAGGATCATGCGCAAGATCAAAGTTTCTGCAGCGCGTCCAGGAGGATGCGCCGTGCTCTAGGCCGGGCAATAACACTATGAAACGGTTCTTGCGAGCCAAAGTCCCAGAAACAGGGCGATAATGGCGCCAACGACACTGGCAAGCGCATATCCCAACGCCGGCAGCGTCGCTCCGCGCTCCCATAGGGTCGCGAAATCGAGCGAAAAGGCGGAGAAGGTGGTGAAGCCGCCAAGGATGCCGGTGGCGACGAACAGCCGGAGCTCATTGGAACCGCCGCGCCGCATCAGCGCGGCGACGAACAGCCCCATAACAAAGGAGCCGAGGATGTTGATCGCCATTGTCCCCCAGGGGTAGTTGGGGCCGACGAGGCGCAAGGCGCCGATGTTGGTCAGGTGGCGGATGCCGGCGCCGATGCCGCCGCCGACCACAACAAGAAGCAGATTGAACATGCCCGTTTACTGCCCGGCCAAGGCAGTGCGGTCAATCCCTAACGCCTCAGGTCGTCTCGACCTTCTTTGCCTTGCTCGAGCCGATCATCTTCCAGTTCTTGTAGAACATGGAATTGATGCGCTCGACGGTGACCGAAACGATGGCGAGAAGTCCGGCGATGAAGCCGGGGAACGGCGACGGGCGGATTATGTCCATGAACACGCAGTAGCGGCGTCCGTCATACTCGTTGACCGAGCGGTGCAGCAGCGTGTCGTCGAAAATATAGAGCGGGTTGTCGTGCCAGTAATTCCTGGCGCCGTTGCATTCGACGAAAACCTCTGCCTTCACCGGCAAGAGATTGTAGAGGATGCGCAGGCTGAGCCGGAGCGGTCCGAAATGCCAGGAAGTCGATTCCTTGCCCCTGAAGACCGACACGGCAATGGTCTTGATGTATCTGAAATTCTTGTTGAATTCCGCGACATTGTCGATCCGGTGCTTGCCGTACCACTGATAGACATACATGCCGCGACGGCCGGTGCCGAAATTGGCGTCGATATCGGCGATGATCTCGTCCTTGCGCGCCTTGAAGACGTCGAGAACCTCGTTGACCTCGCGCTGATAATCGGCGGGAAACTGCTCCAGCTTCCACACGCCCGGGTTCCTGTAGCAAACGAGGTCCACCAGCAGATTGAAGGGCGACAGCAGCCAGGTGAAGATGCCATTGCCGAGGAAATAGCCGCGCAACAGCGACAGATCCTTGTTGGCGTTGCGCAGCACATCGATCAGGCCGCAGACGATCCAGATCGTGGTCAGGATCGGAATGAAATAGAAGCCGAGCGCGAGCAGCGGGACAGCAATCACAGCCTGGCGAAGCGTTTTGCGAAGGGATTTTGTCATTCTGTTCGCGCGGCGCGCTGTCCCCGTTCCGAATTATCGCCCGTCCTGGCAGCCTCCCGGCCGAGTCATGCGACGTGATAGGGCTTTTTGTCATGCGGTACAATCACACTGCTGTGACTGGCGGAGACAGAATTTCAGTTCATCGCGGGCAGGCCGAGTTCGTCCCGTTTGTCCCGCGCACCTATTTTTCCCGCTCGCTGCGCAGCTTTGCCCAATAGTCCAGCCGTTTCTTGATATCGCGCTCGAAGCCGCGTTCGGGCGGATCGTAAAAGGTCTGCCGGCCCATCTTTTCGGGGAAATAGTCCTGGCCGGAAAAGGCATCGGGCTGGTCGTGATCGTAGCGATAGCCGGCGCCGTAATCCTCCTCTTTCATCAGCTTGGTCGGCGCGTTGAGGATGTGCTTGGGCGGCAGCAGCGAACCGAACTCCTTCGCCGCCCGCGTGGCTGCCTTGAAGGCGGTATAGACGGCGTTGGATTTGGGCGCGGTGGCGAGATAGACGGTGGCCTCGGCGAAGGCCAGTTCGCCTTCGGGCGAGCCGAGGTAGTCGTAGGCGTCCTTGGCGGCGTTGGCGATAACCAGCGCCTGCGGGTCGGCGAGCCCGATATCCTCCATCGCCATGCGCACCAGCCGGCGGCCGAGATAGAGCGGATCCTCGCCGGCGTCGAACATGCGGGCAAGATAATAAAGCGCCGCGTCCGGGTCGGACCCACGCACCGATTTGTGCAGCGCCGAGATCAGATTGTAGTGACCGTCCTGGCCCTTGTCATAGATCGGCGCGCGGCGCTGGACGATGCGCTGCAGCCCTTCGGGATCAAAAACCTCGCCGGGTTTGGCGGCGCGCCAGACTTCCTCGGCCAGCGTCAGCGAGGCCCGGCCGTCACCATCGCTCATGCGGATGAGCATCGCCCGCGCCTCTTCGTCGAGCGGCAGCGCCCTGCCCTCTGTCTCCTCCGCCCGCGTCATCAGTTTGGCGATGCTGTCCTCGCCCAGCGAGTGAAACACCAGCACCCGCGCGCGCGACAGAAGCGCGGCGTTCAGCTCGAACGATGGATTTTCGGTGGTGGCGCCGACCAGAACAACTGTTCCATCCTCCATGACCGGGAGGAAAGAGTCCTGCTGGGCACGGTTGAAGCGATGGATCTCGTCGACGAACAGCAGCGTCTGCCGGCCATTGGTTCGCCGCAGCTTCGCTGCCTCGAACACTTTCTTCAAATCGGCGACGCCGGAAAAAACCGCCGATATCTGCTCGAACGCAAGACTGGTCTCGCCGGCCAGCAGTCGCGCCACGGTTGTTTTGCCGGTTCCCGGCGGTCCCCAGAAAATCATCGAGCCGAGCGAACCGGAAGCGATCAGCCGCGTCAGTGCGCCGTCGGGGCCGGTCAGATGCTCCTGGCCGACGACCTCGCCAAGGTTTTTCGGGCGCAGCCGATCGGCCAAAGGTCGGCCGGGCGGCGCTCTTTCCGGTTCATCGACGCTGAACAGATCGGCCATCTAGGTCTTCTGGTTGGAGCACGATCCTCAGAAATGGGAAGATCGCCTCAGTAACGCAACACCTGGCGCAGTATCTGCCCGCCGCGCTCGACGGTAAAGCGCCACCAGCGTGTATCCTGCTGGGCAAGCTGCGCCAGTGTCGCCGCCGTATCGACGGTGGTGCCGTTCACCTCGCGCACGATGTCGCCCGGCTGGAAGCCGAAATCGGCAGCCGGCGAATCGCGGTTGATGTCGACCACGGTGACGCCCTTGAGGTCGGTGCGCAGGCCAAGCCGCTGGGCGAGCCTGGGCGACAGTTCCGCGACCTTGGCGCCGGAGAACGGGCTGCGGCCATGCAGGGTCACTTCCGACGCCTTGGCGCCTTCCGGCGCGCGCTCCAGTGCAATCTCCATCGTCGCCTGCTGGCCCTTGCTCAGGATGGCGAAGGTCGCCTTGGTGCCGATCGACAGGGTCGCCATGCGGTAATCCAGCGCCTCGATGCCTTCGACCGTCGTGCCATTGAGCTGCAGCACGACATCGCCGGGCTTCAGCCCTGCCTTGGCCGCCGGTCCGGCTTCCTCAACCGACGACACCAGCGCGCCGGTCGGCTTATCCATGCCAAGCGATTCGGCGATCTGCGGTGTGACCGCTTCGAACTCGGCGCCTATATAAGGCCGCTCGAAGAAATCGAGCCCGGCCTTGGCCGCGTCGGCGAAGGCGCGCACCATGTTGGCCGGGATGGCAAAACCGATGCCGATCGAGCCGCCGCTGCGGCTGTAGATGGCGGTGTTGATGCCGACCAGCTGGCCGCCCATGTTGATCAGCGCGCCGCCGGAATTGCCGGGATTGATGGCGGCGTCGGTCTGGATGAAATAGCCCGAATCCGAAACGCCGATATGGCTGCGGGCAAGCGCCGAAACGATGCCGCTGGTGGTGGTCTGGCCGACGCCGAACGGATTGCCGATGGCCAGCACCAGGTCGCCGACCTCGAGGGCGTCGGAATCGCCGATGGCGATCACCGGAAACGGCTTGTCTGAGGTGATCTTGAGCACGGCGAGGTCGAGCGTCTCGTCCTTGAGCATGACCTTCGAGGTGAATTCGCGCCCGTCCGCGGTCGCCACCTTGACCTCGTCGGCATCCTTGATCACGTGGAAATTGGTGACGACCACGCCGCTCGGGTCGACCAGCACGCCCGAGCCGAGCGAGGATTGCGCGCGCGGCTGCGCGCGGCCGAAGAATTCCTCGAAGAAAGGATCGCCGTCGAAGGGCGACGTGACCTTGGCCGTCTGCGAAGCATAGACATTGACCACCGCCGGCGCCGTCTGCTTGACCAGGGGCGCAAACGACAGCTGTACCTCTTCGCGGCCGAACGGCACGCGCTTGTCGGGACCGGAGGTGCCGTTCTCGCCTTCGACGCCATGCAGGAGGTCGGTCAGCACATCGGAGAGCCCCGGATCGGCTGGCTTGGCGGCGTCCTCGGCCAGCGCCTGCCTGACTGTCGGCGCGGCTGCGAACGCCATCATGGCGAAGAGCAGAACAAGAGACAGTCGGTTGGCGCGCATTCGCGAATCCTCCAAGGCAAGTTCGGGGGCATTGTCCCGACGATTGTGCAGAATGAAAGGCTAATGCACTGAAATGCGGCGATTGTCGTGCAAAAGCACTTGGCCGGCAGGCAAAAAAAGCCCGGCGAAGCATGCCCTTGCGACAATGCAAAAAAGGGGCCCGAAGGCCCCTTGAAAGTCATTTGCGAAAACCGAGCCTTATGCGGCAGTGGCTTCCTCGTTGGCGCCTTCGGCTTCGAGGCGGGCGCGGTCGCCGGCGCCCTTGGCGTCGGTGTCGCGGTCGACGAACTCGATGACCGCCATGGCGGCATTGTCGCCGTGGCGGAAGCCCGCCTTCATGATGCGCAGATAGCCGCCGTTGCGGTCGGCGTAGCGCGGCGCAATCGTGTCGAACAAACGCTTGACGACGCCTTCATTGCCGATCTGGGCAATGACCTGGCGGCGCGCATGCAAGTCGCCGCGCTTGCCGAGCGTCACCAGCTTCTCGACGATTGGACGCAAATCCTTCGCCTTCGGCAGGGTGGTGACGATCTGCTCATGTTCGAGCAGCGACACGGCGAGGTTGGCGAACATCGACTTGCGATGGCTAATGCTTCGGGCGAAGCGGCGGCCTTTAAAACCGTGGCGCATGGCTCTTTTCCTTCAGTTGTTCAAGAGGCCACGGCCTCTGATGGTTTTCCGCATGACCGTCGGATCGAGCGGCCCACGCCGCCGATCCTTGGACTTCATGCTCAATATTGGTCTTCGTAACGCTTGGCGAGGTCTTCGATGTTTTCCGGCGGCCAGTCCGGCACTTCCATGCCGAGGTGCAGGCCCATCGCCGCGAGCACTTCCTTGATCTCGTTCAGCGACTTGCGGCCGAAGTTCGGGGTGCGCAGCATCTCGGCTTCGGTCTTCTGGATGAGATCGCCGATGTAGACGATGTTGTCGTTCTTCAGGCAGTTGGCCGAACGCACCGAAAGCTCGAGTTCGTCGACCTTCTTGAGCAGCGCCGGGTTGAAGGCAAGCTCGGTGACGGCCTCGGTGGCGACTTCCTTCTGCGGCTCGTCGAAGTTGACGAACAGGCCAAGCTGGTCCTGCAGGATGCGGGCGGCGAATGCCACCGCGTCCTCGCCCGAGATCGAACCGTCGGTCTCGATGGTCATGGTCAGCTTGTCATAGTCGAGAACCTGGCCCTCGCGGGTGTTCTCGACCTTGTAGGAGACCTTCTTGACCGGCGAATACAGGCTGTCGACCGGGATCAGGCCGATCGGCGCGTCTTCGGCGCGGTTGCGGTCGGCCGGCACGTAACCCTTGCCGGTGTCGACGGTGAATTCCATGCGGATTTCAGCGCCCTCGTCCAGCGTGCAGATGACGTGGTCGGGGTTGAGGATCTCGACGTCGCCAACCGTCTGGATGTCGCCAGCCAGAACCGCACCCGGGCCCTGCTTGCGAACGACCATGCGCTTGGGACCATCGCCTTCCATGCGGATGGCGATTTCCTTGATGTTGAGGACGATGTCGGTCACGTCCTCACGCACGCCGGCAATCGACGAGAATTCATGCAGAACGCCGTCGATCTGCACGGCGGTGACAGCCGCACCGCGCAGCGAAGACAAAAGCACGCGGCGCAGCGCGTTGCCGAGCGTCAGGCCGAAGCCGCGCTCGAGCGGCTCGGCGACCAGCGTGGTCAGCGTCTTCTTCTTCGACGAGAACTCGATCTTATTCGGCTTGATCAGTTCCTGCCAATTTTTCTGGATCATGATGCTTTCCTTCCGTTGACCCGCCACCATCCAATCGTGGCGGGCGACCTGGAGTGCCGTGGAGGAGCGCCTTGAGGCGCTCACGCGGCGTTCGGTAATGTCTTAGACGCGGCGCTTCTTGCGCGGGCGGCAGCCATTGTGCGGGATCGGCGTCACATCACGGATCGAGGTGATGGTGAAGCCGGCAGCCTGCAGGGCGCGAAGCGCCGATTCACGACCGGAGCCGGGTCCGCAGACCTCGACTTCGAGCATGCGCATGCCGTGTTCCTGGGCCTTCTTGGCGACGTCTTCGGCAGCCATCTGGGCGGCAAACGGGGTCGACTTGCGCGAACCCTTGAAGCCCTGGGCACCGGCCGACGACCAGGCAATGGAATTGCCCTGCGCGTCGGTGATGGTGATCATCGTGTTGTTGAAGGTCGAATTGACGTGGGCAACGCCCGACGAGATGTTCTTGCGTTCGCGACGGCGAACACGAGCGGCTTCCTTGGCCATGATAGTCCTTTCAGTTGATCTCTACACCGCCGTAATGCCAGCGGCTCCACCTTTGAAAGCGAGTAGTGAGCAGGGACCAGCGAATAGGGAACCCCTACTCGCTAATAGCCACTCGCTATCGCTCACTTACTTCTTCTTGCCGGCGATCGACTTGGCCGGGCCCTTGCGGGTGCGTGCATTGGTGTGCGTGCGCTGGCCGCGAACCGGCAGCGAACGGCGGTGACGCAGACCGCGGTAGCAGCCGAGGTCCATGAGGCGCTTGATGTTCATCGACACTTCGCGGCGCAGATCGCCTTCGACCTGGTAGTCGCGGTCGATGGTCTCGCGGATCTGCAGCACTTCCGCGTCCGTCAGCTGGTTGACGCGGCGCTCGGCCGGGATGCCGACCTTGTCGACGATCTCCTGGGCGAACTTCTTGCCAATGCCGTGAATGTACTGAAGCGCAATGACGACGCGCTTGTTGGTCGGAATGTTGACGCCGGCTATACGAGCCATATTCTTCTCTTCTCCATGTGGGACCGGCCGGCCTTCAAAACAAGGCATGCGCGGCGCTGTTCAAATTACCCCGCGTCCGGTGGAGGCCGGCCCTTGCGGGAGTTCCCTAGTTTCAATGCGGCTGCCTTGCCCTTGCGGACAAGCAAGCCTCATGCCTGATAGGAAGACGGGCCGCCATAACCCAGCGAACCGTTCCAGTCAAGCGCAATCTTTACTTTGCCGTAACGGTTTCCCGCGTCACCGCCGCGAGCAGCGCTTCAATCTCCGCCGTCACGGTCTCGACAGGGGCCATGCCGTCGACACTCCTAAGCGAGCGTTTGGCATAATAATAGCCGATCAGCGGCGCGGTCTTCTTGTAATATTCCCGCAGGCGCTCTTCGAACACCACCGGATTGTCGTCCTTGCGCACCGGCTGTCCGGCGGCCTTGGCGTCGTCGGCGCGCTTGACGATGCGGCCGACCAGCGCTTTGTCGTCGACGACGAACTCGATCACGGCATCGAGGCCAATGCCGCGCTCGGCGAGCATCGATTCAACCGCATCAGCCTGCACCAGCGTGCGCGGATAGCCGTCGAGAATGAAACCGTTGATGCAATCGGGCTGATCGATGCGCTCGGCCACGATGGCGTTGACGATGGCGTCGGAAACCAGCTCGCCGGCATCCATCACCGCCTTGGCGCGCTTGCCGACTTCGGTGCCGGCCTGCACGGCCGCCCGCAGCATGTCACCCGTCGACAGCTGCGGTATGCCGTATTTTTCTACCAGTCTTTGTGCTTGCGTCCCCTTGCCCGCTCCTGGCGGCCCAAGCAATATCAATCTCATCTGGCCTTCTTCCCCCCGCGCAGCTTCGACTTCTTGATCAGGCCCTCATACTGGTGCGCGATCAGGTGACCCTGGATCTGCGCCACCGTATCGAGGGTTACACTGACCACGATCAGAAGCGATGTGCCACCGAGGTAGAATGGTACGCCAGTCGCCGAAATCAGGAACTCGGGCAGCAGGCACACCAGCACCAGATAGATGGCGCCGACGACGGTGATGCGCGTCAGGACATAGTCGATGTAATCGGCGGTGCGCTCACCCGGACGGTAGCCCGGAATGAAGCCGGAATGCTTCTTGAGCTGGTCGGCGGTGTCCTTCGGATTGAACACGATGGCCGTGTAGAAGAAGGCGAAGAACACGATCATTGCCGCATAGAACAGCATGTAGAGCGGCTGGCCGTGGCCGAGCGAGGCGAGCACGGTGCTTGCCCAGGCCGGCAGGTTTGTCGTCTGCGAGAAGCCGGCGACCGTTGCCGGCAGCAAAAGCAGCGACGACGCGAAGATCGGCGGAATGACGCCCGACGTGTTGAGCTTCAGCGGCAGATGCGAGGTATCGCCCTGGAACATGCGGTTGCCGACCTGGCGCTTCGGATACTGGATCAGCAGGCGGCGCTGCGCGCGCTCGAAGAACACGATCAGCGCGATGACGATTATGGCCAGCACGATGATCGCGAGTATCAGCCCGGTCGATAGAGCGCCGGTGCGGCCGAGCTCCAGCGTGCCGGAGATGGCGCGCGGCAGGCCGGCGACGATGCCGGAGAAAATGATCAGCGAAATGCCGTTGCCGATGCCGCGGGCGGTGATCTGCTCGCCCAGCCACATCAGGAACATGGTGCCGCCAACCAGCGTGACGACGGTCGAGATGCGGAAGAACATGCCGGGATCGTTGACGATGCCGTTGCCGCCTTCCAGGCCCACCGAAATGCCGTAGGCCTGCACCAGCGCCAGGAGTACCGTGCCGTAGCGCGTGTACTGGTTGATGACCTTGCGGCCCTGCTCGCCTTCCTTTTTCAGCGCTTCCAGCGACGGAATGACCGAGGTCATCAGCTGCATGATGATGGAGGCTGAGATGTAAGGCATGATGCCGAGCGCGAAGATCGCCATGCGCTGCACGGCGCCGCCGGCGAACATGTTGAACATGCCGAGCACGCCCTTGGCCTGCGAAGAGAAGGCCTGCGCGAATGCATCCGGATTGATGCCGGGCAGCGGGATATAGGTGCCGAGGCGATAGACGAGCAGCGCGCCGACGGTGAACCAGATTCGCTTCTTCAGGTCCTCCGCCTTGGCGAAAGCCGCAAAATTCAGATTCGAGGCTAGTTGTTCAGCAGCCGAAGCCATGCCTGATTCTCCGCTAGAGCATGATGCCGAAAAGTGTGAAGCGGTTTTCGGACAACGTCATGCGCTACTTCTTTGATTTGTATGTCACGCTCGATGCCCGCAGCTCAGGCGGCGCGTGGCACCGAAGCTCACGAGATAAGCTCCGGGCTCTAAACATGCAAGCGGCCGCGTTGACGCGGCCGCCTAATTGATTGGATCAAAGCGCAATCGTGAACAAAAACGGATACCGTTCCTGCCGACCGCGCTTCAAATTGCCGTTACTCCGCTGCCGCTTCCGGCAGCTTGACCGAACCGCCGGCCTTTTCGATCTTCTCGATCGCGGCCTTGGAGGCGCCCGCGACGTCGAAGGCAAGCTTTGCCTTGAGCTCGCCGTCCGAGAGGATGCGCACGCCGTCCTTGACGCGGCGGATGACGCCGGCGGCAACGAGCGCCTCGGCCGTCACGGTCGCCTTGGCGTCAAGCTTCTTGGCATCGAGCGCCGTCTGGATACGAGCCAGCGACACGACGACAAAGCTCTTGGCGAAGATGTTATTGAAGCCACGCTTCGGCAGGCGCCGATAGAGCGGCATCTGGCCGCCCTCGAAGCCGTTGATGGCAACGCCGGAGCGCGCCTTCTGGCCCTTGACGCCGCGACCGCCGGTCTTGCCCGAGCCGGAGCCGATGCCACGGCCGAGACGCTTCTTGGAGTGCGTCGCGCCGTCCTTGTCACGCAGATCGTTGAGTTTCATCTGGGTTCTCCTGCGCTTTTGCTCAGCCCTCGTCCACGACGCGGACGAGATGCTGGACGGCAGCGATCATGCCGCGCACCGAGGGAGTGTCCTCCAGAGTGCGCTGCTTGTGCATCTTGTTGAGGCCGAGGCCGACCAGCGTCGCGCGCTGTTCCTTCGGGCGGCGGATCGGCGAACCGATCTGCTCAACGGTGATGGTCTTGGTTGCTTTCTTGGCCATGGTCAAAATCCCTGGTCAGATCGACTATTCTTCAGCCGCAACGGCGGTGCCGCGGCGGGCCTGAAGGGTCGAATACTTGATGCCGCGTGCAGCAGCCACATCCTTGGGATGCATCTGGCTCTTCAGCGCGTCGAATGTGGCACGAACCATGTTGTAGGGGTTCGACGAACCCATCGACTTGGCGACCACGTCATGCATGCCGAGCGTCTCGAAGACAGCGCGCATCGGGCCGCCGGCGATGATGCCGGTACCCTGCTTGGCAGCGCGCAGCAGCACGCGTCCGGCGCCCCAGCGTCCTTCGACGTCGTGGTGCAGCGTGCGGCCCGAGCGCAGCGGCACGAAAATCATGTCGCGCTTGGCCGACTCAGTTGCCTTGCGGATCGCTTCCGGCACTTCGCGCGCCTTGCCGTGACCGAAGCCGACGCGGCCCTTCTGGTCGCCGACGACGACGAGTGCTGCAAAACCGAAGCGACGGCCGCCCTTGACGACCTTGGCGACACGGTTGATGTGGACGAGCTTGTCCACCATGCCGTCATCGCGTTCTTCACGATCGCGGCCGCGGCCGCCATCCCTACGTTCCTGTGCCATATCCTGTTCCTTGTTTTTTTCCGGAAGCACGGTTGCTGATAAGATCCGGTGCGCCTCTTTGGGTCACCGGGGGCGAATTATTTTTCCTTGCATGATCTTGTCCGAAAAGTCTGCAACTTTTTGCTGCGCTGACCTTCGGTTCGGGATCAGGCAATTAGAAGCTCAAACCGCCTTCACGGGCAGCCTCGGCCAGCGCCTTGACGCGGCCGTGATAGATATAGGCGCCGCGGTCAAAGACGACTTCCTTGACGCCGGCCTTCGAAGCACGCTCGGCGATCAGCTTGCCAACAGCGGCTGCTGCCTCGGTGTCGGCGCCGGTCTTGAGCGAACCCTTGAGGTCCTTCTCGAGTGTCGATGCAGCCGCGATGGTATGGCCCTTGGCATCGTCGATGACCTGCACGTAGATGTTCTTCGACGTGCGGTGAACCGAGAGACGCGGACGTTCGCCGGCGACCTTCTTGATCTGGCGGCGGACGCGCTGCGCGCGGCGCTGGATGGATTCCTTGGTAGCCATGATAGTCTTCCTTGCCTTCAAAAAACGGGGGCCGCCATGTGCGGTAGGCGAAAGCGCCTCCCGCGACCGCTCCCCGCGGCGTTGCACTTCTTTGGCTTGGCCTTTTCCGAAAAGTCTGCAACTTTTCGGGGCCAGGCCTACTACTTCTTCTTGCCTTCCTTGCGGACGATCTTCTCGCCGGCATAGCGGACACCCTTGCCCTTGTAGGGCTCGGGACCGCGATACTCGCGGATCTCGGCTGCAACCTGGCCGACCTGCTGCTTGTCGATGCCGGTCACGGTGATTTCCGTCGGCTTCGGCACGGTGATCGTGATGCCGGCCGGCGTCTCGTAAACGACGTCGTGGCTGAAGCCAAGCGCCAGCTGCAGGTTCTTGCCCTGGAGTGCCGCGCGATAGCCGACGCCGGTGATCTCGAGCTTCTTCTCGAAACCGTCCTTGACGCCCTGCAGGATGTTGACGATCTGCGTGCGCGACATGCCCCACTTGGAGCGGGCGGTCTTGGTCTGGTCACGCGGCTGGACAGCGATTTCGCTGCCTTCCATCTTGACCAGCACTTCGTCGTTCACCACGAACTTCAGCTCGCCCTTGGGGCCCTTCGCCGTCACGGTCTGGCCGTTGACGGTCGCGGTCACGCCCTGCGGCAGCGAAACGGGTTTCTTTCCAATACGAGACATTTGGTTGTCCTCGTCACTTCTCTTGTTTCAGGTCTGCCGAATTAGAAAATCTGGCAGAGGATTTCGCCGCCGACATTCTGTTCGCGTGCTTCGTGATCGGCCATCACGCCCTTCGGCGTCGAAAGGATGGCGATGCCGAGGCCGTTGGCGACGTGCGGGATCGACTTGGCCGAAACGTAAACGCGGCGGCCAGGCTTCGAGACGCGGGCGATTTCGCGCACGACCGGAGCACCGTCGAAATACTTCAGCTCGATTTCGATTTCGGACTTGCCGTTGTCGAAGTCGGTCTGGCTGTAGTCGCGGATATAGCCTTCAGCCTTCAGCACGTCGAGGACGCGGGTACGCAGGCGCGACGCCGGCGTCGAAACGCTCGACTTCTTACGGCCATACGCGTTGCGGATGCGGGTCAGCATATCGCCGAGAGGATCGCTCAATGACATGTTATGTCCTCCTTACCAGCTCGACTTGACCAGGCCCGGGATCTGGCCGTTATTGCCGAGATCACGAAGCGCGATGCGCGATACTTTGAGCTTGCGATAATAGGCGCGCGGACGGCCGGTAACTTCGCAGCGGTTGCGGATGCGGATCTTGGCCGAGTTGCGCGGCAGGGCAGCAAGCTTCAGCTGAGCGCGGAAACGCTCTTCCATCGGCTTGGACTGGTCCATGATGATCGCCTTGAGCGCTGCGCGCTTGGGACCGTACTGGTCGGCAAGCTTGCGGCGCCTGTTGTTCTTCTCGACTGAGCTGGTCTTTGCCATTTCAGATTTTTCCTTTTCTCGCTGCCGTTACTGGCGGAAGGGGAAGTTGAAGGCCTTGAGCAATGCCCTGGCTTCGTCGTCCGTCTTCGCAGTCGTACAAACGATGACGTCCATGCCCCAGATCTGATCAACCTTGTCGTAGTTGATCTCCGGGAACACGATGTGTTCCTTGATGCCCATGGCGTAGTTGCCACGGCCATCGAAGCTCTTCGGATTCAGTCCGCGAAAGTCGCGGACGCGCGGCAGTGCGATGTTCACGAGACGGTCGAGGAACTCGTACATGCGTTCCTTGCGCAGCGTGACCTTGGCGCCGATCGGCATCTTCTCGCGGACCTTGAAGCCGGCGATCGAATTACGGGCGCGGGTGACGACGGCCTTCTGGCCGGCGATCATCGCCAGGTCTTCGGCCGCGATCGAAGGCTTCTTCGAATCCGCGGTCGCTTCGCCGACGCCCATGTTCAGCACGATCTTGTCGATGCGCGGAACCTGCATCTCGTTCTCGTAGCCGAACTGCTCCTGCAGCGCCTTGCGGATGGTCTCGTTGTAGACCTGCTTGAGGCGCGGCGTGTTCTGGGCCTTGGACTGTTTGCTTTCAGCCTTGGGCTTCGTGGTTTGAGCCTTAGCCATTGATGACTTCTCCCGAGCGCTTGGCGACGCGCACCTTCTTGCCGTCCTTCTGGAAGATGAAGCCGACGCGGGTCGGCTTGCCATCCTTGGGGTCGGCGAGCGCGATGTTCGACAGCTGGATCGGCGCTTCCTTGGTGATGATCCCGCCCTCTTGGGACTGGGACTGCTTCTGGTGACGACGGATCATGTTGACGCCGCGCACCAGCGCGGTGTCTTCCTTCGGCTGAACCGAGAGGACTTCGCCCGAACGGCCCTTGTCCTTGCCGGCCAGCACGACGACCTTGTCGCCTTTTCTAATCTTTTGCATTGGTCCGGCTCCTTACAGCACTTCAGGCGCGAGCGAGATGATCTTCATGTGGTTCTTGGCGCGGAGTTCGCGCGGAACCGGTCCGAAGATACGCGTGCCGATCGGCTCTTTCTTGTTGTCGACGAGAACGGCCGCGTTCTTGTCGAAACGGATCACGCTGCCGTCCGGGCGGCGGATGTCCTTGGCCGTGCGAACCACGACCGCCTTCATCACATCGCCCTTCTTAACGCGGCCGCGCGGAATGGCTTCCTTGATCGACACCACGATGATGTCGCCTACGGAAGCGTATTTCCGCTTCGAGCCGCCCAGCACCTTGATGCACATGACACGACGGGCGCCGGAATTATCCGCGACGTCGAGGTTTGTTTGCATCTGAATCATGACTGGCCGCCTTCTTCTCTTCTAACGGGACGGGCTCAAAGCCCCTCCCCGGTCTGTCCAAAATTCGGTTTGTTACGCCTGGTCCGAAGACACGACGATCCAGCGCTTATCCTTGGAAATCGGCTTCGATTCCTGGATGAACACCTGATCGCCGACCTTGTGGGCGTTGTTCTCGTCGTGCGCCTTGTACTTCTTGGTCATGCGCACGGTCTTCTTCATCACGGGATGCGTGAAGCGCCGTTCGACCTTGACGACTACCGTCTTCTCGTTCTTGTCGCTGACGACAGTGCCCTGCAGAATGCGCTTTGGCATGATTTTCGTCCTTAAGCCTTCTTGGCCGCGGACTTTTCCGCAGCGATGGTCTTGATACGCGCAATGTCCTTGCGAACCTGCCGCACGCGCGCGGTCTTCTCGAGTTGGCCGGTGGCCTTCTGGAAGCGCAGGTTGAACTGCTCCTTCTTCAGGCTGGCCAGATCGTCGGTCAGCTGGTCCTGGGTCTTGGTCCGGATGTCTTCGGCTTTCATGATCAGCCCGTCCTTATTCTGCGATGCGCTGTACGAAGCGCGTCCTGACCGAGAGCTTGGCCGCGCCGAGACGCAGCGCCTCACGGGCGGTTTCTTCGTTGACGCCGTCGATCTCGAACATGATGCGGCCCGGCTTTACGCGCGCCGCCCAGTAATCGACAGCGCCCTTGCCCTTGCCCATGCGCACTTCAGTCGGCTTCGACGTCACCGGCACATCAGGGAAAATACGGATCCACACGCGGCCGGCACGCTTCATCTCACGAGTGATCGCGCGGCGGGCCGCTTCGATCTCACGCGCGGTGACGCGGTTCGGCTCAAGCGCCTTCAGCCCGAAACCACCAAAATCCAGGTTGGTGCCGCCCTTTGCGGTACCATGGATACGGCCCTTGAACTGCTTGCGGAACTTTGTGCGCTTTGGCTGCAGCATCGTTCTAACTCCAAATTCCTAAATAATCAGGCGTTTTCGCGACGACGACCGCGTTCGCGATCACCACCACCGCCATGCGCAGCATCACCCTCGGTCGCGCGACGCTCCGAAGCCATCGGATCGTGCTCGAGGATTTCGCCCTTGAACACCCAGACCTTGACGCCGCAGATGCCGTAAGCCGTATGCGCTTCGGCCGTGCCATAGTCGACATCGGCGCGCAGCGTATGCAGCGGCACGCGGCCTTCGCGGTACCATTCCATGCGTGCAATCTCGGCGCCGCCGAGACGGCCGGCGCAGTTGATGCGGATGCCTTCGGCGCCCAGGCGCATGGCCGACTGAACGGCGCGCTTCATGGCGCGGCGGAACGCGATACGACGCTCGAGCTGCTGGGCGATCGACTGGGCGACCAGGGTCGCGTCGACTTCCGGCTTGCGCACTTCAACGATGTTCAAGTGCGTCTCGGACTTCGTCATCTCCATCAGCTTCTTGCGAAGCTTTTCGATGTCGGCGCCCTTCTTGCCGATGATCAGGCCCGGGCGCGCCGCATGGATGGTGACGCGGCACTTCTTGTGCGGGCGCTCGATCACGACCTTCGAAATCGCAGCCTGCTTGAGTTCCTTTTCAAGATATTTGCGGATCTTGATGTCCTCATGCAGCAGTTTGCCGTACTCGCCGGTGTTCGCGAACCAGCGCGAATCCCAGGTGCGGTTGATGCCGAGGCGCAGACCGATCGGATTGACTTTCTGGCCCATTATGCGGCCTCCCCTTTTTCTTCGACTTCACGAACGACGATCGTGAGGTGCGAGAACGGCTTTTCAATACGGCTGGCGCGACCGCGGCCACGAGCATGGAACCGCTTCATGACGATCGACTTGCCGACATAGGCTTCCGCCACGATCAGCGCATCGACGTCGAGGTCGTGGTTGTTTTCCGCGTTGGCGATCGCCGATTCCAGCGTCTTCTTGACCGTGCCGGAAATCCGCTTGGCCGAGAATTCGAGATCGGAAAGCGCTGTCGCGACCTTCTTGCCGCGGATCAGCGCGGCAACCAGGTTCAGCTTCTGCGGGCTGATACGGATCGTGCGCAGAACGGCGCGCGCTTCGTTGTCAGCAAGCCTGCGCGGAGCTTTGGCCTTGCCCATGATTATTTCCTCTTCGCCTTCTTATCCGCGCCGTGACCGTAATAGGTCCGGGTCGGAGCGAATTCACCGAACTTGTGACCGACCATGTCCTCGTTCACCGAGACGGGAACATGCTTCTGGCCGTTGTAGACACCGAAGGTGAAGCCGACGAACTGCGGCAGGATGGTGGAGCGACGGCTCCACATCTTGATCACCTCATTGCGACCACCTTCACGAACCTTGTCCACCTTCTTGAGAAGGTAGCCGTCGATGAAGGGGCCTTTCCAAATAGAACGAGTCACTTGGCGTTACCTCTTCTTAGCTCTTGCGCTGATGGCGCGAGCGCAGGATGAACTTGTCGGTCGCCTTGTTGGACCGCGTCTTCTTGCCCTTGGTCGGCTTGCCCCACGGGCTGACCGGATGACGGCCACCGGAGGTGCGGCCTTCGCCACCGCCATGCGGATGGTCGACCGGGTTCATGGTCACGCCGCGATTGTGCGGGCGCTTGCCGCGCCAGACCGTGCGGCCGGCCTTGCCGTCGTTGATGTTGCCGTGGTCGGGGTTCGACACGGCGCCGACGGTGGCCATGCAGGAGCCGTGAACGACCCGCTGCTCGCCCGAGTTGAGGCGCAGGATCGCCATGCCCTGGTCGCGACCGACTAGCTGTCCGTAGCCACCTGCCGAGCGGGCAACCTGGGCGCCCTTGCCCGGCTTCAGCTCGATGTTATGGACGATCGTGCCGACCGGCATCGAGGCCAGCGGCATCGCATTGCCTGGCTTCACGTCGACCGATTCACCTGCCACGATCTTGTCGCCGGCGGCAAGGCGCTGCGGAGCGATGATGTAGGACAGCTCGCCATCGTCATACTTGATCAGCGCGATGAAGGCGGTGCGGTTCGGATCGTATTCAATGCGCTCGACCGTGCCGACGACGTCGAACTTGCGGCGCTTGAAGTCGATGATGCGGTACGAACGCTTGTGACCGCCGCCGATGAAGCGGGCCGTGATGCGGCCGTGATTGTTGCGGCCGCCCGACTTGGTCAGGCCTTCGGTCAGGCCCTTGACGGGCTTGCCCTTGTAGAGGCCCGAGCGGTCGACGATGACCAGCTGGCGGGTGCTCGGCGTTACCGGGTTGAATTTTTTAAGTGCCATTGTCCTGTCCTCGCGGCCTAGCTCAGAGACCCGTCGCGACGTCGATCGACTGGCCGTCGGCCAGCGTCACGATCGCCTTCTTGACGTCGCTCTGGCGGCCGATCGTGCCGCGGAAGCGCTTGATCTTGCCCTTGCGGACAAGCGTGTTCACGGCCGTAACCTTGACGCCAAACAGCGCTTCGACAGCGGCCTTGATTTCCGGCTTCGACGCCTTCTTGGCGACGTTGAAAACAACCTGGTTGTTCTCGGAAGCCATGGTCGACTTTTCGGTGATCGCCGGCGAGACGATCACGTCGTAATGACGGAGGTCGGTCATTTAAAGCGCTCCTCGAGAGCCTCGACGGCGGCCTTCGAAAGGACCAGCGTGCCGCGGCGCAGAATGTCGTAGACGTTGATGCCCTGGATGGGCAGCACGTCGATGTTCGGGATGTTGGTCGCCGCCAGCTTGAAGTTCTGGTCAAGCTCGGCACCGCCAATCACCAAGGCGTTGGTCAGGCCCAGTGTCGCGAAATTCGCGATCAGCGCCTTCGTCTTGGCCTCGGTCAGCTTCAGCTCGTCGATGATGATGATCGACGCGCTCTTGGCCTTGGCCGAGAGAGCATGCCGCAAGCCCAGAGCGCGCACCTTCTTCGGCAGATCGTGCTCGTGGCTGCGAACGACCGGGCCGTGGGCCTTGCCGCCGCCGCGGAACTGCGGAGCGCGTGCCGAATGGTGACGGGCGCGGCCCGTACCCTTCTGCTTGTACATCTTGGCGCCGGTGCGCGCGATTTCGGCGCGGCCCTTGGCCTTGTGCGTGCCCTGCTGGCGCTTGGCCAGCTGCCAGCGCACGACGCGCTGCAGGATGTCCTCGCGCGGATCAAGGCCGAAAATCTCCTCGGAGAGTTTCACCTTGCCGGCGTCCTTGCCGCCAAGCGTTGTGATCTTGAGATCCATTATTCTGCTCCCTCTGCGGCCGGAGCCTCGTTCGTGGCAGCGCTCGCTGCAGCAACCGGGCGGATCGCGGCAGGCTTCGGCGCATTGGCCGGCAGTGCCACCTTGGCCGCATCGCGGACCAGGATCCAGGCGCCCTTCGATCCGGGAACCGCACCGCGGATCAGGATCAGGCCGCGATCGGCGTCGGTCGAAACGATCTCGACATTCTGTGTGGTGACGCGGGTGTCGCCCATGTGGCCAGCCATATGCTTGCCCTTGAACACTTTGCCCGGATCCTGACGCTGGCCGGTCGAACCGTGCGTACGGTGCGAAACCGAGTTACCGTGCGTCGCGCGGCCACCACCCATGTGGTGGCGCTTGATGACGCCCTGGAAACCCTTGCCGATCGTCGTGCCCGTCACATCGACCTTCTGGCCGACGACGAAGTGCTCGACGGTGATCTCGGCGCCGACATCGATCATGTTGTCGGCGGAGACGCGGAACTCGGCGACCTTCGCCTTCGGCTCGACGGAAGCGGTCGCGAAATGGCCGCGCATCGCCTTCGACGTGTTCTTCACCTTGGCAAGGCCAACGCCGAGCTGGACGGCGGTATAGCCGTTCTTCTCCTGCGTGCGCTGAGCCACGACCTGGCAGTTTTCCATCTGGAGAACGGTGACGGGAACATGTTCCCCGGCATCATTATAGATGCGGGTCATTCCCACCTTCTTTGCAATCACACCTGAACGCATCGGTTCAATTCCTTTAGAGTTCCGGGCCAGGGGCACCGCCCCTTACCGCGCTCTCATTCCCTTAGAGCTTGATCTCGACGTCGACACCGGCGGCCAGATCGAGCTTCATCAAAGCATCGACCGTCTGCGGGGTCGGATCGACGATGTCGAGCAGACGCTTGTGCGTGCGCATCTCGAACTGCTCGCGGCTCTTCTTGTCGACGTGAGGCGACCGGTTGACCGTGAACTTTTCGATCCGCGTCGGCAGCGGAATGGGGCCGCGGACGTTTGCTCCGGTGCGCTTGGCCGTCGACACGATTTCTTTCGTCGAGGCGTCAAGCACGCGGTGATCAAACGCCTTCAGGCGGATGCGGATATTCTGTCCGTTCATGCGTCACTTCCTTGTTCTGGCGCGGCGCGGGCAAATCCTGCGCCCGCGACAGATCGGTTTAAGTCCAAATTACTCTTTGATGGTGACGACGATGCCGGCACCGACGGTGCGGCCGCCTTCACGGATGGCGAAGCGCAGCTTCTCTTCCATGGCGATCGGCACGATCAGCTCGACATCGACCG
>NZ_JAMYQZ010000097.1:0-20681 GCF_040321145.1 Mesorhizobium sp. M0514 | reverse complement strand
TCGCAGGCGCTGGAGCCGCAGGTGGCGCTGGAGCCGGGGGTGGCGGTGTGGTCAGCGCGGCGACGGACTCGCCCTCGCCGATGCCGCTTTGACCGGCCGCGGGACCGGGGTCGGTTTCACCGCCTTCGGGCGACAGGCGCTGGGTGAACTTCGTTCCCTCGCCGGCAGCGGCCGGTGCCGGTGCATCGGCCGCGGGCTTGGCCGGCGCCGGCTTTACCAGCGGTTCGGTCGAGACCGTCTTGGTGTCGCCGCCGAGGCCCAGCATCGAGCCAAAGGCATCCTTGTTCAGCCAGATGCCATAGCCGCCGCCGGCGACCACCAGAAGCGCGACGACAGCCGCGATCAACCCGCCATAGCTGCGCCTGCGCTCGGCTGGGCGCAGGCGCTGGAACGTGTCCGCGACCGGCTGCTCGTCATTGGCGAACACATCGGCGCTGTCGTCGTCGGCGTCCAGCTCCACGGCTTGCTTGTCGATGGTTTCTGCACGCGCCGCAGGCGACGGCGGTGTCGGCGCGGGCCTCTGCCAGCTCGGCTCTGTCCTGGCGGTCGGCGCCGGCTGCACGGGTTTCGCCGGCTGCCAGGCCGGCGCAGGCGTGGCGGAAGGCTTTACATGACTGGACTGGTTCTTGTTGCGGTCTATGGAGGAGAAGATGTGCTCCAGCTCCGCCAGCGGATCGGATGCCGGCACCGCCCTGGCATAGTCGCGCTCGACGCTCGAGATGGCATCTTCCAGGGATCGCTTCTGCGTGCTTATGGCTTCGGCGGCCAGCGGCGGCGAATACTCCGCAAGCTTCTTCGCCAGCATGGTACGAACGCTTTCATAGATCCGCGTACGCTTTTCGGGCGTTTCGTCGCCGTGCTTGTCGAGCGCCTTTTTCAGAATAGCAACGAAATCTGCCATGCTTCAGTCGACCTGTATTTTGTTTCCGCGCCGGCCCCCGCAAATCGGCCGCGATGCCCGGAAAGGCTTCAGAAAACTAGTCTTGAAACGGATCGGTCACAAGTATCGTGTCGTCCCGTTCCGGGCTGGTGGAAAGGAGCGCGACGGGTGCCCCGATCAGCTCCTCGATGTAACGGACATATTTGACGGCCTGCGCCGGAAGGTCGTTCCAGCTGCGCGCGCCGGCTGTGGTGCCTTTCCAGCCTTCGAGCGTCTCGTAGACCGGCTCGACACGCGCCTGCGCGCCCTGGCTGGCCGGCAGATAGTCGATCGTTTCGCCGTCGAGACGGTAGCCGGTGCAGACCTTGATCTCATCCAGCCCGTCGAGCACGTCGAGTTTGGTCAGGGCGATGCCCCTGATACCGTTGACGGCGACGGCCTGGCGCACCAGCACGGCGTCGAACCAGCCGCAACGGCGTTTGCGCCCGGTGACGACGCCGAATTCGTGGCCACGCCTACCGAGAAATTCGCCGATCTCGTTCTTCTGCTCGGTCGGGAACGGGCCTTCGCCGACACGCGTCGTATAGGCCTTGGTGATGCCCAGGACATAGCCGATGGCGCCGGGGCCTACCCCCGAGCCGGCGGCTGCCTGGCCGGCAACGGTGTTGGACGAGGTGACGAACGGATAGGTGCCGTGGTCGATGTCGAGCAGCGTGCCTTGCGCGCCCTCGAACAGGATGCGTTCGCCGGCGCGGCGCTTGTCGTCGAGGATTTTCCAGACGCGGTCCATATAGGGCAGGATCTCATCGGCGACCGAGGTCAGCTCGGTCATGATCGCCTCATGCGTGACTTCGCCATGGCCAAGCCCGCGACGCAGCGCATTGTGATGCGTCAGCAGCCTGTCGACCTTGAGGGGCAGCGTTTCCAAATCCGCCAGATCCATCACCCGAACCGCGCGCCGGCCCACCTTGTCCTCATAGGCGGGGCCGATGCCACGACGCGTCGTGCCAATTTTCGTCCCGGAATTGGAGGCGGCGTCCTCGCGGAATCCGTCCAGCTCCCGGTGCAGCGACAGGATAAGCGCGGTGTTTTCGGCTATTTTCAGGCGGTCCGGCGTGACCTCGACGCCTTGCGCCTTGAGTTTTGCCACTTCCGCGACAAAGGCGTGCGGGTCGAAGACGACGCCATTGCCGATGATCGACAGCTTGCCTTGCCGCACCACGCCCGACGGCAGCAGCGACAGTTTGTAGACCTTGCCGTCGACGACCAGCGTATGGCCGGCATTGTGGCCGCCCTGGAAGCGCACGACCACGTCGGCGCGCTCCGACAACCAGTCGACGATCTTGCCCTTGCCTTCGTCGCCCCATTGCGAGCCGACGACCACCACATTGGCCATGTTTCTTTTCCCTTGAGATGCCGCCCTGGCGGCCTGGATATGGTTCGAAACGACAGGCCTCTATAGCGTCAAGACCTCGCAAGCGCGACCTTTCTTTGCCGCCGAAAATGCCCTGAGGCACAACAATTTTCGGCTTTGACATCATTTACTTGCGTCGGCGGGGGCAATAGGCCGGCAAACACAACTCCCCAAGCGGCCGGAATCCCGCATGCATCGACGCGCCTACCTGTTCCTGCTGCTGACCACCCTGCTGTGGGGCGGCAATTCCGTCGCCGGCAAGCTGGCGGTCGGTCACGTCTCGCCGATGACGCTGGTCTTCCTGCGCTGGGTGCTGGCCGTCGCGATCCTGCTGCCGATCGGCTGGCGCACGATCAGGGAGGACTGGCCGGTGGTGCGCAAACACTGGTTCGTCCTGGCTGCACTTGGCGCCAGCGGCTTCACTCTGTTCAACACCATTTTCTACACCGCGCTCAACTACACGACGGCGATCAATGTCTCGATCGAACAGGCGGCGATGCCGGTCTTGATCATCATTGCCAATTTCTTCTTCTTCCGCCTGCGCGTGAGCTGGGCTCAGATTGCGGGCGTGGTGCTGACCATCTTCGGCGTCATCTTGACTGCCAGCCACGGCGATCCGCGCCGGCTGCTCACATTGGAACTCAATTTCGGCGACGCCATCATGCTGGTCGCGGTCGTCCTCTACAGCGGTTATTCGGTCGGGCTGCGGCTGAAGCCGGTGATGCGCTGGCAGAGCCTGATGTTGTCCCTGGCGATCGCTGCCCTCATCACCTCGCTGCCGTTCTTCCTGTGGGAGGTCGCCGCCGGCAAGGTTATCGTCCCCGATATCAGCGGCTGGGTGGTCATCGTCTATACCGCGATCGGCGCTTCGGTCATTTCGCAGATCACTTACATCAGGGGCAACGAACTGATCGGCGCCAACCGTGCCGGGCTGTTCATCAATCTGGTGCCGATCTTCGGCACGCTGCTGTCAGTGCTGATCGTCGGCGAGACATTCCAGCTCTACCAGGCGCTGGCGCTCGTCCTGGTGCTGGGCGGCATTTCGCTCGCCGAATACAGCGGGCGCAAGATGGCGGCACCGAACCGCCGCGGATAACATTTGGCTGCTGCCGCGCTGCGCCGCCGTCGCGATAACTGCTGCCGCGCGCCGACCTGGAACATTTTACCTCTGGCGGAGTTTGCTTGCGTGGGAGGCAACAAGATGAGCCATAACCCTCGCAGCACGGCAAGCATTGCCGGTCACCCCATTCATCCAATGCTGATTCCGTTTCCGATCGCCTTTTTTGTCGGCACCTTCGTTTGCGATCTGATTTTCTGGCAAACAGCCGATCCCGGGTGGGTCACCGGATCGCTTTGGCTTCTCGGCGCCGGCCTGATCATGGGCGCCTTGGCCGCTCTTACCGGCCTGACGGACGTTCTCGGCGATGTTCAGATCCGCAATCTCACGACGGCATGGCTCCATGCCGGCGGCAACGTGCTCGTCGTGCTGATCGAGCTTTATAACTGGTACTCGCGTTATGTCGGTGGAGCGGCGGCTGTGATCCCGACCGGCTTTATCTTATCGCTGATCGTGGTTCTGGTCCTGCTGTTTACAGGGTGGAAGGGCTGGGAACTGGTCTATCGGCATCGCGTGGGCTTCTCCGACGGCTCAGACGAATTGACCTGAACCGGCCTCTGCGATGGCCGCCCCAATGATGGGGGGAGGACCGCCGCATCCGCCACGCCGTCAACTACATTGCGTTGACGTCGAACTGCAGCCGCTTGGCCGAGTCGATGGACTTGTGCGCCTTGACCTGTTCCAGCACTTTCTCCGGGAACGGCGCGTCGAGATAGAGCAGCGCGATCGCGTCGCCGCCCGGCCGGTTGCGGCCGAGCTGGAAGTTGGCGATGTTGACGCCGTTCTCGCCGCACACCGTGCCGAGCAGGCCGATAATGCCGGGCGCATCGGCATTGGTTGTGTAGAGCATGTGCTGGCCGACCTCGGCGTCGAGATTGATGCCCTTGATCTGGATGAAGCGCGGCTTGCCGTCGGAGAAGCAGGTGCCGGCGATCGAGCGCGTCATGTGCTCGGTCTTCACCGTCAGCTTGATGTAGCCGTCGAACACGCCCGACTTGTCGCGCTTGACCTCGGCGACGATGATGCCGCGCTCCTTCACCATGATCGGCGCCGACACCATATTGACGTCGGCGACCTGCGGCCGGATCAGTCCGGCAAGCGCGGCACTGATCAGGGCACGCGTGTTCATCGTCGCGGTCGAGCCGTCGAACAGGATCTCGACCTCGTTGATCGGGTCCTCGGTGACTTGGCCGACAAAGGCGCCGAGCACTTCGGCGAGCTTGACGAACGGCTTCAGCCGCGGTGCTTCCTCGGCCGTGATCGAGGGCATGTTGATGGCATTCGAAACCGCGCCCTTGATCAGATAGTCGGCCATCTGCTCGGCCACCTGGAGCGCGACATTTTCCTGCGCTTCCGCTGTCGAGGCGCCGAGATGCGGCGTTGCCACCACATTCTCCATGCCGAACAGCGCGTTGTTCTCCGCCGGTTCGACCTCGAACACATCGACGCCAGCGCCCGCCACCTTGCCGCTCTTCAGCGCCGCGACCAGGTCGGCTTCGACGATGAGCCCGCCACGCGCGCAATTGATGATGCGCACGCCGTTCTTCATCTTGGCGATCGCCGCCGCGTCGATGATGTTGCGCGTCTTGTCGGTCAGCGGCGTGTGCAGCGTGATGAAATCGGCGCGGGCGAAAAGCTCGTCCAGCTCGACCTTGTCGACGCCGAGTTCCTCGGCGCGCTTGTCCGACAGGAACGGGTCGAAGGCAACGACATGCATCTTCAGGCCGACGCCGCGCGTGGCGACGATCGAGCCGATATTGCCGCACCCGATGACACCCAGCGTCTTGCCGGTGATCTCGACGCCCATGAAGCGGTTCTTTTCCCATTTGCCGGCATGGGTCGAGGCATTGGCCTCCGGGATCTGGCGTGCGAGTGCAAAGATCATGGCCACCGCATGCTCGGCCGTGGTGATCGAATTGCCGAAAGGCGTGTTCATCACGATGATGCCCTTGCGGCTCGCCGCCGGGATGTCGACATTGTCGACACCGATGCCGGCGCGGCCGACGACCTTGAGTCTTGTCGCGGCGTTGATCAGTTTTTCCGTGACCTTGGTCGCCGAGCGGATGGCAAGACCATCATACTGGTCGATGACTTCGAGCAGCTTTTCCTTGTCCTTGCCGAGATCGGGCAAATAGTCGACCTCGATGCCGCGGTCCTTGAATATCTGGACGGCGGTGGTGGAGAGTTTGTCAGAGACGAGAACGCGGGGCGCCATGGCGGCCTCCTTGAATTGGATTGTTGGGAAAGGGCGGCCCGCAGGCCACCACGAAATCTCAGGCTGCGGCCTTCAGCGAAGCCTTCTGTGTGGCGAAGGCCCAGTCGAGCCAAGGCAGCAGCGCTTCGAGATCGGAGGTCTCGACGGTGGCGCCGCACCAGATGCGCAGACCGGAAGGTGCGTCACGATAGGAGCCGATGTCGTACGCGACGCCCTCCTTGTCGAGCACAGAGACGATCGCCTTGGCGAAAGCCGCCTGCCCGTCGGCGTCGAGCGCCGCGACATCGGCGTCGGTGAAGGACAGACACACGGACGTGTTGGACCGTGTCGCCGCATCGACCGCGAGATGGCCGAGCCAGGACGACTTGTCGACAAAGCCATCGAGCACGGCGGCATTGGCATCGGCTCTGGCAATCAACGCATCGAGACCGCCGATCGACTTCGCCCAATGAAGCGCATCGAGATAGTCCTCGACGCACAGCATCGACGGCGTGTTGATGGTCTCGCCCTTGAAGATGCCTTCGATCAGCTTGCCGCCCGAGGTCAGGCGGAAGATTTTCGGCAGCGGCCACGCCGGCTTGTAGGTTTCCAGTCGCTCGACGGCGCGAGGCGACAGGATCAGCATGCCGTGTGCGCCCTCGCCGCCCAGCACTTTCTGCCAGGAGAAGGTGACGACATCGAGCTTCTGGAAATCGAGCTTTTGCGCGAATGCCGCTGAGGTGGCATCGCAGATGGTCAGGCCCTTGCGATCCGCCGGGATGAAATCGCCATTCGGCACGCGCACGCCTGAGGTCGTGCCGTTCCAGGTGAAGACCACATCGCGGTCGAAATCGATCTTGGTGAGATCCGGCAGTTCGCCATAGCCTGCCTCGACCTTTCTGATATCGGCGAGCTTCAGCTGCTTGACCACGTCGGTGACCCAGCCGGAGCCAAAGCTTTCCCATGCCACCATGTCGACACCGCGTTCACCGAGCAGCGACCACAGCGCCATCTCGACAGCACCCGTGTCCGACGCCGGCACGATGCCGATACGGTAATCGGCCGGAACCTGGAGAATCTCGCGCGTCAGCTCGATCGCCTGTTCGAGCTTGGTCTTGCCGATCTTGGCGCGGTGGGAACGGCCGAGCGCAGCATTCTTCAGTGCCTCGACCGACCAGCCGGGGCGTTTTGCGCAGGGACCTGAGGAGAAATTGGGGTTTGCCGGACGGAGTCCGGGCTTCGTATGCGTCGTCATCGTGGTCTATCCTTCCAGATAGTGGCCCCTCGTTGGGGAGGGGTGGCCCACGGACGGCGATATGCGTTCAGCCCTCAGGCGTCAAGAGGAAAGTTTTTGTCGCTGGCGGCATACCGGCGATACGGGATCAGCATGTCGTGGGCTAAAACGCAAACAGCGGATCGAAGAGATCCGCCGTTGGGCTTCCGAACAGCAAGCTTCCTACCAGAGGTCGTAGCGCAGGCCGAGCTTGACCTGATGATTGCTGATGCCCTTGCGGATCGGATAGGAGGTCAGGCTCTCGGCCGTGACATATTCGGCATCCGGCGCGGAGAAGTACTGGTAGCCGAGATCTACAGAAACATTCTTGGTCACCTGATAGGCCAGGCCCGCATCCAGCGTGTAGGCGAGGGAATACTGGGTCTTGTTGTCGTTCCGGACGAAATCATCCGTAGGGTCGACATTGTCGGTGAAGTAACTCGCCGACAGCTTGTATTTGCTCCGGACCAGCCCAATGCCGGCGCCGAGGTAGGGCGTGATCCCGACATAAGTGCCGAGATCGACATAGCCATTGACCATGCCCGACAGGGAATAATTCTGCAGCGATGCCGACGCGATGGTCGCACCACCCGGCGGCGGCGTCGCCGAATCGTCAAAGCCGACGCCGATCTTGTTGCCGGGCAGATAGCCAAGATTGACGTCGCCGCGCAGATAGTCGTTGAAGTGGTAGCCGAAGCCGATGCTGGCAAAGGCCGGATCCTGCTTCTCGCTGAAGCTCGCGGGGGCGAAGGTGAAATCCTGATCCTCGTAGCTCTTCTGCGCCAGATAAGAGACGTCGCCGCGCAGATACCAGCCCGAGCCGACCTCGACCGGTTGATAGTCCGGCGCCTGATCGACATAGATCGGCGGATCGTAGTCCGCGGCCTGCGCCGGCGTCAGCGGCACAAGGACGAGTGCGGCGAGCGCCGGCGCTGTCAGCGATTTGAAATTCATGGGTCCCCGGCTCCTGAAATTGGCGCCCGTCATTTTGATCGCAAGCGCCGTTTCACCAAGCATTGTTAACCATAGTGGTTAAGTCAGGGTTAAGGATAACGCGGCGTACCGAATTGATTTCGATTGGGTTTCTTCGGCACACGCGGCCGGTTGAAAACGCGCAAGCATCGGCAAACGAAAACCGCCCGGCAAGACCGGGCGGTTCGCGAATTCCTGGATTTCGAAGCGACTACTTGGTGTAGATCGGCTCCGGCTCTGGAACGTAGGGCTCCGGCGATGTGCAACCATTATTGCCGCCGAACTGATAGCGCAGACCGCCTCGTACCTCATGTGTGTTGATGCCATGGTCGAAGCCGGGCCCGGAACTGCTCACGTCGAAGTCGAACATGCGGCCCCCCTCAATGTGAGAGTAGCGATAGCCGGCATCCAGGATCACCCTGTCGGTAAGGCAATAGGACGCGCCGGCCATGAGCGCGTAGGCAAAGCGCCAATTCTTCGACCCGGGGTTGGTCTCGGTTGTGTTCGGGTCGTGGACGGTATCCCATTTGACGTGCGCGCCGCCGATGCCAGCGCCAACATAAGGCGTGATGCCGTGCCAGGTGCCGATATCGTAATAGGCGTTGGCCAAGAGCAGCAATGCGCTCATTTTCGACACTTCGACCGAGGTCGTAACGCCATCGTTGGTTGATCCGTTGAAGTCCGAAGCGAACCAATAGTCGGCTGTCAGGTCGGTACGGAAATGATCGTTGATCTTGTAGCCAATGCCGGCGCCGAGTGAGAAGCCGCCCTTAAGCTCGCCGGAATCGAAAACATTGCTGCCGGGAGGCGGCCCGTAGGTGATATAGTCGATGCCGCGCAAATCCGATTTATGATAGTCGATGTCGCCGCGGATGTACCAGCCGCCGAAATCGGCCGGCTGCTCGTAGGCGATCGGCGCCGGCGCCTCTTCGACCACCGGCGGCTCCGCCAGATCGGCGGCGAATACTGGCCCGGCCACACCTGCGAACAGCGCGGCAAGGAGGGCCTTTTTTGCTGTATTGAACATGTTTGTCACCCCTGAGAACCGTCGGGAAAGTCCAACTTGCCCGAATGTGATTGACCTCAGTTGTGGATAATGAATTGGAAAAGTTAAAAGGCGTTTAACCCTGTCGATTAACCACGAATTCTCGACATTTTAGCAAACAGTCTCCGCCGGCATAACGCTGGGACCAACCCTGGCCGAAACAAAAAGCCCGCCTGCAGGCGGGCTTGAAGTCTTGAGCCGGCAGTTCGCCCCTGCCGTTGGACGCAGCGCAATCAGGCGGCGCTGCGCGTTTCCGAAATAATGTCGACGATGTCGTTGACCACGGCCTCGACCAGCTGTGGGTCGTCGCCCTCGGCCATGACGCGGATCAGCGGCTCGGTGCCGGAGGGCCGTATGACCAGGCGGCCGGCCTTGCCGAGACGGTTGCGCGCGTCTTCGATCACCGCCTTGACCGTGGCTTCCTCAAGCGGCTTGCCGCCGGCGATGCGGACATTCTTCAACAGCTGCGGCACCGGCTCGAATTTCTTCGACAATTCGCTGACCGGCCGGTTCTGCCGCTTGATGCAGGCCAGCACCTGCAGAGCCGAGACCAGCCCGTCGCCAGTGGTCGAGAAATCGGACAGCACAATGTGGCCCGACTGCTCGCCGCCGACATTCAACCCGTGCGCGCGCATATGTTCCACGACATAGCGGTCGCCGACCTTGGTGCGATGCAGCTGCAGCTTCATGTCGCCAAGGAAGCGTTCGAGGCCGAGATTGGACATCACCGTCGAGACGACGCCGCCGCCGGCCAGTCGCCCGCTCTGGTGCCAGGACTCGGCGATCAGCGCCATGATCTGGTCACCGTCGACGATGGTGCCGTTCTCGTCGACGATGACGACACGGTCGGCATCGCCGTCGAGTGCGATGCCGATATCGGCGCGCACTTCATGCACCTTCTTCTGCAGGCCGGCCGGATGGGTCGAGCCGCATTCCTTGTTGATGTTAAAACCGTTCGGATCGACATTGATGGCAATGACCTCGGCGCCCAGTTCCCAAAGTGCTGCTGGCGCCACCTTGTAGGCCGCGCCGTTGGCGCAATCGACGACGATCCTGAGACCCGACAGCGACATTGAGCGCGGCAGCGTGCGCTTGGCGAATTCGATGTAGCGGTCATGCACGCCGTCGACGCGCTTGGCGCGGCCAAGTCCGTCGGAATCGGCGAGCGCCAGTTCGATATCCTTGTCGAGCATGCTCTCGATGCGCTCCTCGATCTCGTCGGAGAGCTTGTACCCGTCGGGACCGAACAGCTTGATGCCGTTGTCGTAATAGGGATTGTGCGAGGCCGAGATCATGACGCCGATATCGGCACGCAGCGAGCGTACCAGCATGGCGACCGCCGGTGTCGGGATCGGGCCGAGCAGGAACACATCCATGCCGGCCGCGCACAGGCCGGACACCATGGCGTTTTCGATCATGTAGCCGGACAGCCTGGTGTCCTTGCCGAGCACGACGCGGTGGCGATGGCTGCCGCGCTGGAACGAGAGGCCGGCGGCCATGCCGACCCGCATCGCGATCTCAGCCGTCATCGGAAACTTGTTGGCGCGCCCGCGAATGCCGTCGGTGCCAAAATAACGTCCTGCCATGCTTGCCAGAATCCCCGTCGGTTTTCAGCCGGCTCGTAATGCCACAATTGGTCCGAGCCCGACTATCACATTGTGTGATTGTATATTACCAATTCTTAGAAAATCATTGTAGCAGGCTGTTCGGAGCGTTGGCAGCGTATCATGACACGGTGTTGCCGCAATATAGCATTCACACTGGGCCACACTGCGCAGATTGGGCCGGTAAGCCGGACTGTTGGAGGGGCAGATCGCAAGGGTCCATCACCTTATCGGGAGAACGCCGTTTAGCATCTGGCGCAGCCTAGCGTTGAGAGCTATTGATTGACACAGATACAACCTATGGGCGCAGCAACGGGAGAACGCCATGCTCATCCACCGACTTGCAACTTTGACGGGTCTTGCCGTCGCAACCTTGTTCATGGCGGCGCCCGCCAGCGCGCTGACCATGGCCCAGTGTAGTACCAAGTATAATGCCGCCAAGGACGCCGGCACGCTGAACGGGCAGACCTGGAATCAGTATCGGAAGGCCGAGTGCGGCACCGACGCGGCGGCCACCACCGAGACCGCAAAGCCGGCGGCCAAGAAGGCCGCTGCGGCCAAGACGGACACGACCAAGGCCGCCGCCGCTGCTGATGACGGCGCCAAGGGTCTGACGGCCAAGGAATGCAGCGCTAAATACCAGACTGCCAAGGCCGCCGGTACGCTCAATGGCGCAAAGTGGAACGACTTCCGCAAGACCGAATGCGCCGCCGGCGCATCCGCCGCGGCAGAACCCGCCAAGGCCACGACCAAGGCCGCAGCCACAACCGACGATGGCGCCAAGGGCCTGACGGCCAAGGAATGCAGCACCAAGTACCAGGCGGCAAAGGCCGCCGGCACACTGAACGGCGTGAAGTGGAACGACTTCCGCAAGACCGAATGCGCCGCCGGGGCCTCGGCCGCGGCAGCACCCGCCAAGGCAACCACCAAGGCAGCTGCCGACAGCAGCGGCAAGGGCCTGAGCATGGCCGATTGCAGCGCCAAGTACCAGGCTGCCAAGTCTGCCAACACGCTGGGCGGCAAGAAGTGGAACGACTTCCGCAAGGCCGAATGCGGCGCCGGCGCAGATGACGACGACACCGTGCCGGCTCCGAGCGAGGCGACCTATACCAGCGAGCCCGAGAAGCCCTCGGTCAGCGCTCCCAAAGGTGTCAAGTTCCCGGCCGCGATCTCGAAGAAATACGCCGGCGAGACGCCGGCCAAGGGCCGCATGCATACTTGCCTCGAGGTGTATTATGCCAACAAGGACGCCAACACGCTCAATGGCCTGCGCTGGATCCAGAAGGGCGGCGGCTTCTACAGCCTCTGCAATGCCAAGCTGAAGAGCTGATCGCGTAGCCATGTTCTCCCGACAAGGGCTCGCGCATCGCAGCATGCGCGGGCCTTTTTATTGCGCTCGAACACACCCGGCGTTGATCGCGTCTACATATCGCGGAAGCTGTCGGCATCATCTATTCGCCCGCACTGCCCACCCCAGACATATCGGTGGTTCGCAAAGATTCTAATTGAACATATGCAGAACAAATGGTATACAAAAGGACATCGAACTTTTGTCAACCAGGAGGGTCTTATGTCCAGATTGAAATTGGCGGCATTGGCTGTGACGGCATGGATTGCGTGGAGCGTCGCCCCTGCAAGCGCACTGACGATGAAGGAATGCGGCGAGGCCTATCGCACAGCCAAGGAAGGCGGCACTCTGAACGGCATGGATTGGACCGCTTTCCGCACAGAGAAGTGTGCGACGTCAGCTGCGGAGCGTGCCAATGCGGATGCGGTCAAAACCGAGCCGCAGCCGCAGAAGGAAACCAGCGCGGCGGTCGCCCCCGCTGTAGCGCCGATGGGCGTGACATTCCCGACCACCCTCGCCGCCGAATTCAAGACCGAGAAGCCCTCGAAGGCGCGGATGAAGACCTGCCTGCAGGGCTACCACGGCAACAAGGACGCGGGTACGTTGAACGGCCTTCGCTGGATCCAGAAGGGCGGCGGCTATTACAGCCTCTGCAACGCCAAGCTGAAGAGCTGATCGACCAGCAGCGTTTGCAGATCGAAGGCCCCCAACCGCAAGGTTGGCGGGCCTTCTCTTGGGTCTTGCCCGTCAAGCGCCTTGTTTCGAGAGCTGGAGCAGTGCGACCAGGCTTGTAAGATCGGCATTGGCCTGGCCGGCAGCCACCCCGCGCTTCATCAGGCTTTGCATCGGCAAGACGAGTTCGGTGCTGACATCAGCCGACCTGCTGGCATCGGTGAGATTGACGTAGGCATCAGCCTGCATGCCCAGGTTGGAAACGACATTGCTGGTGTGATCGCCACTGTCGATCTGTTCCGCCCATTTCGGCAGCAGGCCTTGCATCGACTGAAGCCAGGAGGCCAGCAGCGGCATGAACTCGCCGGCCGGGATCCCTGCTGCGCCCGTCAATGCCAACGCCTGCAGAACGCCCGCGAACATGCCGTACATGCCGCTCAGAAGCGAGATATCATAGAGCGGCGCGAGGCAAGCATCCTCACCGAGGAATTTGCTGGTGCCGAGCGCTCCGAGCTGCCCCGAACAGGCATCGAACGCCTGGCGCGAACCGCTGTAGAGAATCAAGGCGTGCGGCCCGCCGATCATCGGCGGCACCGCCATGATGCCGCCGTCGATATAGCTGGCGCCCTGGCTCACCGCCCAGCCCGACATCGCCCGCGCCTGCTCGGGCGTGCCGTTGGTGAGATTGACCAATGTGCGGCCCGACAGCGCGTCTCGGCTTGGGCCGAGCACCTCACGAACGGTGTCATAGACAAGCAGGCACGGCACGATCAGTGGACTCCATCTGACGGCTTCCTCGACACTCTTGGCCACAATGGCGCCCTTGGCTGCCAAAGCCTCAGCCTTTGCCGGAGAACGGTTCCACACCGTCACCGCATGTCCCTGGTTCAGAAAGGCTTCGGCAAGCGCCGTGCCCATGGCGCCGAGACCGATTACTGTTATGTCGCTCATTCTGCTTCTCCTTGGTTTGGTTGCGCGGCTACGCCGGTGTCGGGCTCAGGTCCTGGCCAAGGCCACCGTCCACGGTCAGCCGCGCGCCCGTGGTGAAGGTCGCGTCGAACGCCAGGAACAGCACTGCGCGCGCCACCTCCTCCATCGTGCCGTGGCGCTTCATCGGCGTGACCGCGTCGCCGATCGCCATGAAGGCGGCCCGCTCCTCGGCCGAGGCGTCGGCCACACCCATCGTCGGCGTATCGATGAAACCAGGGCTGACCACATTCACGCGGATGCGGCGCGGCAGAAGCTCGGCGGCCAGGACCTTGGCGAAGGCGCGCAGTGCCGCCTTCGATCCGGAATAGACGCTCATGCCGCCGGTGCCGGATTCGTCGGCGATCGACGAGGTGAAGACTATGGCGCCGCCATCCCTGATGAGGGGCAGCAGGCGCTGCGCGGTGAAGAATGCGCCTTTGGTGTTGATGTCGAAGGTGCGATCGTAACTGTCCTCGGTGACCCGCTCCACAGGTTCGAGATTGGCCACCCCGGCATTGACGTGAAGGAAGTCGATCTGGCCAAGCTTCTGCCCCACTTCGGCACCGAGCGTGACGATATCGGCCATGTCTGAGATATCGGACCGCACGACATGAGCTCGCGAAAGCAGCTTGGCTCGCGCGACCTCGATGTTGCGCTGGTCGCGGCCGGTGACCAGGACCTCGGCGCCGCTTTCGATCAGGGCTTCGGCAACGGCGAGCCCCATGCCGTGCGTCCCGCCGATGACAACGGCCTTCTTGTTTGCGTATCGTGTCATGATCCATCCCTTTTTGACAAAATCCGGCCGCCGACGGCCTTTGCAGGTCGAAGCGAGGTACCGATATGATGTTGTGGTGTTCGCCGATGCCGGCGAGCTGGTTTGAAGCTATGGACCGGCTTGGTTTTTCTCAAGTACCGACAAAAATGTAAGCTACCCACCGATTGCTCAGAATTGGATGAAACATGGGAAAGAAACAGCCAGATAGTTGCGGATTGGGGCCGGCGCTTGAGGTCATCAGCGGCAAATGGAAGGCGCTACTGCTCTGGCAGATTCACAAGGCGCCGGCACGATTCGGTGAGCTGAAGCGGCTGGTGCCTGACATCAGCGAAAAGATGCTGATCCAACAGCTGCGCGAAATGGAGGCCGACGGCATCGTCCATCGCGAAGTCTTTCCCGAGGTGCCGCCGAGGGTCGAATACTCGATTACCGAATTCGGCATCGAGCTGGACAATGCCCTGATCCCACTGGCCAGATGGGGCAAGCAACATGCTGGCCGGACTGACGGTGTGCGCCCCGGCAAAGCAAATGCATCCGCCCCGCATGCTCTTTGAGAGACCCTGAATAGCAAAACGCCGCGGATTGAGCCGCGGCGTTTTCTTGCATCAAGTGATGTCAGCTCAGCTCGACGGCTGAGGCTCCATGCCGCCTTCGGGCTCGGGACCCTTCTTGCGGCGGCCGGACTTCGGCACAGCCGAGCCGCGGCTTGTGGGGGTATCATCCCCCAAATCTCGCGCGGGCTTCTGCCCGGCGATCAGCTGCTTGATCTCTTCGCCCGAAAGCGTCTCGTACTCGAGAAGGCCCTGCGCCAGGGCGATCCATTCCTTCTTCTTCTTGGTCAGGATGGACTTGGCCGTGACATAGGCCTCGTCGATCAGCCGGCGCACTTCGGCGTCGATGATCTGCGCGGTCTCTTCCGAGACGTTCTGCGTGCGCGCCACCGAATGGCCGAGGAAAACCTCTTCCTGGTTGTCGCCATAGGCGACATGGCCGAGCTTGTCGGAGAAGCCCCAGCGCGTGACCATGGCGCGCGCCAGCTTTGTCGCATGCTCAATGTCCGAGGACGCGCCCGAGGTGATGTTCTCCTTGCCGAACTTGAACTCCTCGGCGACGCGGCCACCCATCATGATGGCGAGCCGTGAGATCATGTATTTGTAGCTCATCGAATAGCGGTCGCCTTCCGGCAGTTGCATGACCATGCCGAGCGCGCGGCCGCGCGGGATGATGGTCGCCTTGTGCAGCGGATCGGCCGACGGCACGTTGAGCGCCAGGATGGCATGGCCGGCCTCGTGATAGGCCGTGAGCTCCTTTTCGGCCTGGGTCATGGCCGACGAGCGGCGCTCGGCGCCCATCATGATCTTGTCCTTGGCGTCCTCGAACTCGGCCATGGTGACAAGGCGCTTGTTGCGGCGCGCCGCCATCAGAGCGGATTCATTGACCAGGTTCATCAGGTCGGCGCCCGAGAAGCCCGGCGTGCCGCGTGCGATCACCTTGAGGTCGACATTCGGCGCCAGCGGCACGTTGCGCACATGCACCTTGAGGATCTTCTCACGACCGACGATGTCGGGGTTCGGCACCACCACCTGGCGGTCGAAACGGCCCGGACGCAGCAGCGCCGGGTCGAGCACGTCGGGCCGGTTGGTGGCGGCGATCAGGATGATGCTCTCGTTGGACTCGAAGCCGTCCATCTCGACCAGCAGCTGGTTCAGCGTCTGTTCGCGCTCGTCATTGCCACCGCCGAGGCCGGCGCCGCGATGGCGGCCGACAGCGTCGATTTCGTCGATGAAGATGATGCAGGGAGCATTCTTCTTGGCCTGGTCGAACATGTCGCGGACACGGCTTGCGCCGACGCCGACGAACATCTCGACGAAGTCGGAACCCGAAATGGTGAAGAACGGCACATTCGCTTCGCCGGCGACGGAGCGGGCGAGCAGCGTCTTGCCGGTGCCGGGAGGTCCGACCAGAAGCACGCCGCGCGGGATCTTGCCGCCGAGGCGCTGGAACTTCTGCGGATCGCGCAGGAACTCGACGATCTCCTCCAGATCTTCCTTGGCCTCGTCGACGCCGGCGACATCCTGGAAGGTGACGCGGCCATGCGCCTCAGTGAGAAGCTTGGCCTTCGACTTGCCGAAACCCATGGCGCGGCCAGAGCCGGACTGCATCTGGCGCATGAAGAATATCCACACGCCAAGGATCAGGATCATCGGCAGCCACGAGAGGAGCATGCTGATCAACCCGCCCGAGCCTTCGTTCTCAGCGCGCGCATTGATGGTGACGTTCTTGTCCTGCAGCCGCGAGACCAGCTGCGGATCGCCAGGCGAATACGTCTGGAAGCCGTTGGCGTTGTCGCTATAGGTGCCCGTGATGCGGGGTCCAGTGATGACCACCGTCTTGACCCGGCCCGCCGCGACCTCCTGCAGGAACTGCGAGTAGGGAACGTCGGTGGAGGCCCCACGCGTCTGTGGCGTCTGGAACAGATTGAAGAGAGCAATGAGCAGGACCGCTATGATCGCCCAGAGCGCGAGATTGCGATAATTCGGATTCATCAATTGTCCCGTTGGTGCCCGCTGGGACACGCGTCATGAGAGGAAACTTGCGCCTAACATAGGGAGAGCGCCCCCCCTTGCCAAGCATAACAGCACGTCTGGGTTAAGCTTTCGCGCCATGATCAACCGGCACTGTGGCGGCCAAAGGGCAAGCCGGGACAGGCGGTGCGCCGATCAACTCGGCGACGGCCTGCGCCAACACCAGATCGAAGCACGGCAGGAAACGGGCAAAGGGGGCAACGGCGGGGCTGACGGCGGCTGCCGGCGCCGACGCTACATCCTCTGCAAAACCACGGCATTCGCCGCCGCGCCACAGCGCCGGTTCCGCAGCCAGGGCGGCGCGCACAAGGCTTGGCGGCGCGCCATCCCCGGCAATCGGCGTTTTGGCGGCGGCAGCGGCGCCAAGCGGCGCGATCAACCATGCACCCGGACTGTCGCCCAATGTGATCGCCCCGGCTTCAATGTCTGGCGTGATCCGCCGGCGACCGTCCCAGAGCAGAGTGCCAGCTGCCGGCGCGGAACGCGGCAGGTCGCGCGATTCACGGCGCAGGAAGATGCCGTTTCGCCTGATATCGACCACCGTCCGCGACAATGTGGCGCAAAGCGGTCCGGCCCGCATTTGCTCGAACAGCGCTTCGCCGCGCGCCTGGTCCGGCAACAAGGCGGTGCCGCCCGTCGCCGCCAGCAGGACACGCAGCGCATAGACCGCGGCTCGCGTGTCGTCAGCTTCGGCAAGACCGGGATCGAGACGGATGAGACCCCTCGCCGGCCGGCTGGCAAATTCACCGATCAGGGCGGCGGCGCGGCGACCGAGTTGTTCGCGCTCGCCGGCGGCCCGCCTGGCCAGGCCGATCGCTTCGGCAAAACGCTGCCCGCTCCGGTCTTCGCCGAGCACGGCGCGGATGCGCGCGCGTTCGAAATTCGTGTCGATGTTGGTCGGATCCTCGACCCAGCCGACATGTTCGCGCTGCAGGAAGGCGCGCAACGCCGCGCGCCGAGCGCCGAGCAGCGGCCGCGCGATCCAGGTCCGCCAGTCATAGAGAGTGGCAGGCGCCATGCCGGCCAGACCTCGGCCTGCAAGCTCTCGCCCATCATTCCGCGCGGCTCGCATCAGGACGGTCTCGGCCTGGTCGTCGGCGGTGTGGCCGGTCACGATCACACCAATGCCTTGCGCCTGCGCTGCCTCGGCCAGCAACCGGTAGCGCGCCTCGCGCGCCGCCGCGGGCAGGCCGGCCGACGGCTTGGCGCCGTGCCAGTTGAGCGTCAGGTGCGCGATGCCGCGCTCGGCACAAAGCTTTGCCACGCTGCGCGCTTCGACTGCTGCTTCCGGACGCAGGCCGTGGTCGATCGTCACCGCCAGCAGCCGGGCTGTCGGGGCGCTGCGGTCGAGGTGAGCCTTGAGGAGAAGAAGGAGGGCGGTCGAGTCGCTGCCGCCGGACACGGCCGCAAGCGCGCCGTTGGTAAAGTCGATCTGCGAAAAATTCGAAAGGTCAGGCTCGGTATCGAGCATCAATGCATGTCGCGCAAAAGTGGTCCCGGTTCTGGGACAACACGGCAAAGACTAGCACGCCGCCAGCGCCCTCTCCTGCTTGACGCGTTCCTTGAGCGCGGCCGAAATATCGGGATAGCGCTTGCCGATCTCGCCGAAGGTGGCGCAGGCGACATCCTTCTGCTTGAGGCCGACCAGCGACACGCCAAGCTTCAGGAGCATGTCAGGCGCCTTCTTGGCCTTCGGATAGTCCTTGCTGGCGGAGAGGAAAACCTCGGCAGCGTCATGATACTTCTGCTGGCCAAGCAGCGATTCGCCAAGCCAGTAATGCGCGTCCGCCGCCTTGGCGTCCTTCGGGAACCGGGCGATGTGGTCGCGAAAACCCTGCTCGGCGGTGCTGTAGTCGCCCGACAGGATGAACTGGTAGGAGTTGCGGTAGATCTCTTCCGGGTTGTTGGTGGCAGGCAGCGCCGCCACCACCGTGCCGTCCGACTTGCCGGTCTTAGCCCCGGCAGCCGGCGCCTCGGCGGCGGGAGCCGCACCTTCCGCCGGCGCCGCTGCCTGCGTGTTGCCGCCGGCGTCGATTACATTGCCGTTCTTGTCGACGGTGATGGTGCCGAAGGTCTTGGGCGGCGTGCCGTTGATCACCTTGCCGGGATCGCCGGTCTGCGATTCGACGATGACCTCGCCGACGCTCTGGCCGCCATCCGACTGCGCGCCGGCATCGGCCGGCGCCTGGTCTGCCGGGGCCTCGGCGACGCCGGTGCCCGCGCCACCGTCCTGCGGCGCGGCCTCCGATTTCTTCTGGGCCGGCGGCTGCCCGCTGGAGCCGCCTTCCAACTGCTGGAAGCGGAACTCGTTGTCTTCCTGCTGCTTGCGCATCTGCTCCTGCATCTGCAGGATCTGGAAGTTGAGTTCCTCGAGCTTGCCGTTCATCTGCCGGAGCTGATCTTCCAGCCCCGCGGCGGCGGTGCCGTCCTGCTGCTGCGCGATCTGTTGCTGCTCCGGCTTCTCCTTCTTGCCGAAAATGCCGAGCGTCGGCAGATGGAAGGAAAAGCCGCTATCCGCGGGTTGTCCGGTGCCGCTCGCAGAAGCCGCGAAGCCTGATACGAGCAGCAGCGCAAGCGTGCCGCTCAAGACCGATCTGAAATGCATGTGCCTCTCGCCGTGAATATCGTGAGCCTGTTCGCGCCTTCCGATCACAGTGGGACCGGCACGACGCCCTCGGCTCTTAGCAGGAGGCGAGACTTCGGCCAAATTTTGTTTCCGGGTTTGTTTCCGGGGCCGAAACTGAAAAAGGCGGCCACAAGGCCGCCTTTCGCATGGAGGTGTTGCAATTATGCGACTAAGGCCGCCGTCTTACTCATCAGGAGCCGGCGCCGGAGAGCGTGGTGACGGCGCGGCGATTCTGCGACCAGCAGGAGATGTCGTCGCAGACCGCGACCGGACGTTCCTTGCCGTAGGAAATCGTCTTCAATCGGCTCGCCGAGACGCCCCTGGCGACCAGGAAGTCGCGAGTGGCGGCGGCGCGGCGGGCGCCGAGAGCCAGATTGTATTCACGTGTGCCGCGTTCGTCAGCATGGCCTTCGACGACGATGGCGTACTGCTTGTACTGGTTGAGCCACTGTGCCTGCCGCGACAGCGTCGTCTGCGCATCGGCGCGGATCGCGGTCGAGTCCGTGTCAAAGAAGATGCGGTCGCCAATGTTGACGGTGAAGTCCTGCGCCGAGCCCGGCGTTGCGGCACCCGCGCCATTGAGACCGAGATCGGCAGCGTTGTTCGGGGTTTTCTTCGAGGCGCAACCGGTGATGGCGAGCATCGCGATCAGGGCGATCATCGCCGGGTTTCTGGTAAGTGCTGCGATACGGCCCATGCCGCCTCTCCTTCGTATTCGAGTGATCGTATTTCGAGTGATTTCGTTGATCACCCAGTAACCACGTTTGGGTTAACCGGCATTCAAGAAATACGGTTAATGTTTGGTTTCGATCGTCCGTCCACGACCTTCAAATCCACGGTCACAGTTGGCGCGGACCCTAGGCGGAAATGCGGCCGAAACGCGACTAATGAATGGAAAAGGGGCCAAACGGGCCCCTTTTTAGCAGGTGTGGCAATTCGGCCGAACCTACTCCAGCAGCGGCGACCAGGCGGGATCCGACGCGAAATTCGCGGTCGGGATCGACTGTTCGTTGCGGCCGGTGAGATCGACGGAAACCAGTTTTGGGCCGCCGGCGGAGTCGCGGAAGAACATCAGCACGCGGCCGTTGGGCGCCCAGGTCGGTCCCTCCTGCTGGAAGCCCGAGGAGAGGATGCGCTCGCCCGAACCGTCGGTCTTCATGACGCCGATCTGGAATTCGCCGCCGGTCTGCTTGGTGAAGGCGACGAG
>NZ_JAMYQZ010000096.1:0-20920 GCF_040321145.1 Mesorhizobium sp. M0514 | reverse complement strand
AGGACGCGGCTTCGGTCGCCGGCCTGCTCGTCACCACCGAAGCCATGATCGCGGAGGCTCCCAAGAAGGAGTCTGCTGGCGGCGGCATGCCTGGCGGCATGGGCGGCGGCGGCATGGGCGGCATGGGCGGCATGGGCGGGATGGGCGGTATGGATTTTTAATCCAGCCCCTATCAACTTACAGCGGAAAGGGCGGCAGCAATGCCGCCCTTTCCTTGTGTGCCGAACATGATCGACACCTTGGAGTGCGTCCCGAGGATCTCGTTCGAGCCTCACCGCATGGTCGAGAATTAGGATCTTGTCCGATCGAGCAATTCGCGGGCTCAACCTGGTCAAACCGGCGCCCCCTACGAACTGCCCGATCCTTGAGGATTCCGCTGCGCGACAATCACGATGATTCATTCAGTTGGTAGCTATAGGCGGTGAATCATGAGGGGCATTGAGGAGCGTGGCAAGGCGCCCATCTCGGCTTTTAACTCCATCGAGCGTGATATCAGGGACAATTCTCTCATCGGAACCGGCGGCTGGCGTTGAAGGACCCGGTGAATCATCCTGTTCTATAGTGGAGCAGACGCGCTCTGAGCCTCAAGATCAAGCGTTTCCTCCTCTGAGTATCCTTGATCTGCCGCTGGACATTCTCGTTGATATTGCTGAGCGGCTCAGCCCGATGGATCTGCTGAGGATTTCGCACACAAATCAAGAGCTGCGTGTCGCCGCGATGATAGTCGCAACGCCTCAAGAAAGGCGGATTCAGGTTCAGGCCATCTGTGGCAGCCTTGCAACCGGGCTCCAGCAGCGCCTCGTCGTCGTGGCCGAGGGGCCTCGTGACCCCGACGACTGCGCTTCGGCCTTGTGGGGCCTCGGAGCGGGCGTGGCAGCGCTTGCACCCGAGCTCCAGCGGCGTCTCATCCTCCTCGCCGAAGGGCTTGAGCCCAGGTCTCAGACCATTGCCCTGGAGGGCCTCGGAGCAGGCGTGGGTGGCGGACATAGCAGCCTGTCCCATACCTATGAATACGTTTGGCTGATGCAGACCGATGGCTGCGCGTCGAAGCCGAAGCCGTCGAGTTCGCGGACAAACGTGAACTGCGCGATCTTGCTCGACATGAGCGTGTCGAGCTGGTCGCGGATCGCCGTCAACTTCAGCCGATCCAGGATTGCGATCAGCAGGTCATGATCTAGGGTCGTCATCACCAGCTCCCTCCGGCCACCGCTTCGTACTCGGCGAGTGGCCGCAGCAAGGTGGCCGGGGGTGATCTTGATGCGCTCGGCGCGCACCGGCCCTTCGAAGCCGGCAACGCCGGCAAAAGGCTCTGTCGCAAACCTGGAAATTGGGTTGTGAACGGCCATTTCGGCCTGTCCGTCAGGCAGCCGGATATCGAAACAGCGATCGACAGACTTGTAGGCATACCTCGCCTGTCGCTAGCCCATCATGTGGATCATCTCGATGCCGGAGAGGATAACCACGTCGTTCGCATGCGACTTGAAGCCGAGCATGGATCGAATGCGGCGCTTGATACGCCGGTGATCCTGTTCGATCCGATTGTTGAGATGCCGGCTATTGCGGATGCGGATCGGATTCAGCGGTCGCCGCGATCGCTGCCGCAGCCGGCTTTCAGCGTCGCAGGAAAGGATTGCTTCGTAATTGGTCTGGCTGCCGTCGATGGCGATGCGCTCCGGCCGGCCATGGCGCGTCAGCGCCTTGCGGAGGCAGCGTTGGGCCGCCACCAGGTCACGGTTTCGCTAAAGAAGAACTCGACCGTGTCGCCGAGGATGTCGATAGCGCGGTAGAGATACATCCATGGCCGCGGACCTTGATGTACGTCTCGTCCATATGCCACTTGCTGCCGACCACACGCTTGCGCCGGTTGAAGCGCTCCAGCAGCTCGGCGAGAAGTGGGCGACCCAGCGATGCACAGTGGAGTGGTCGACCTTCAACGCGTTCGGCCATCATCTCTTCCAGATCGCGCAGGCTCAGAGTGTAGGCCAGGTACCAGCGCACGCACAGCAGGATCACCGACTGGTCCAAATGGCGGCCCTTTAACATCACGTGCTCCTCCACAGCTGAGGCGTTTTTCTTGCCATGCTCGCTTACAAAAAGGTTTGCGACAGAGCCGTTCGAACCGCATGCCGACACCATCGTCAAGGGCGGCCGCGATGTCCATTATGGCCACAAGCTCGACCTGACGACGGGCAGGCAGTCTGTTCTTTCGATTTGGACCAACTATGCGGATGCCGCCTCAGTCAATTCAAGAATGTAACCAATGCCGCGCACGGTCGTGATACGTGGCGTTGCACCTGACCTACTCAGGTGTCCACGTAAGCGATAGATTCCGACTTCAAGCGCGTTGGCAGATACCTCGTCGTTGAACGAATAGAGGTGATCTTCCAACTGCGCACGAGGCACGATGCGGCCTGCACGGATAAGCAGATGCTCTAAAATACATAGTTCGCGGCGTGCGATCTTCAGAGGATGACCCGAGACGGAAACCTGTCGGCCGATCGGATCGAAATTGAGATTGCCAAATACAACGATGGGGTCGGTCACCTGTGTCGACCGGCGCAGAATGGCTCTCATTCTGGCGATGAGCTCATCGAAAGAGACGGGCTTGAGCAGAAAGTCGTCCGCGCCACCGTTGAAAATTGCAATTCGCTTCTCGAGATCGTTGATGCTACTCATAATGAGGGTTGGAACTGAATGCCCGTCGCTCCTTAGCTGTCTCAGCCAGCCCAAGCCATCGCCATCTGGCAGAGCCAACTCCAGCAGGAGAATTTCATAGGTTGCGCAACAAAATGCCCTCGACGCCTGTTCCAGGTTGCCAACTACATCAACGGCAAAACCGCTATCCCCGAGCGCAACTCGCACAGCGCGCGTAAGATCCACATGATGATCAATGAGCAGCGTTCGCATTTCACGTCCTATCAAGGTCGGACAAGTCACCGTCCGCTGTAAGACCGGGGCGACAGCAGAAGTCGCGCAACTCTTCGTAGTTTTCGTAACGCTCTTTCCGATGGGTGATCGCGGGAGCATGCAAGCCGCACGCCTGCAATAGTCGGGGATGGAACACGTGAAGACCTGTTGACGGGCTGAAACCGTCCGTCGGCCAGCCCACAATGCCACCGACTCTGCCTGCGAGTTCTCTGCGCATCGATCCTCCTATGGGTTGCGTCGCAAACTCCAGCTGAGGTCGCAAGGGTGCGGCTTTGTTCATTGAGAGGACCCCTTGGAGGCAAAACCAGGAGGATTCCCTATATGGCACTTCCCGATTTACCACCGGTCATTCCGAACCACGTTCGGCGGCTTTGAAGACACTCATTGAGCGCGGCTAGGTAAATCAAGGGTACGACCTGCCGGGTGTCGATGCCGCTTTTGAAGCAGGCATCGGCACCAGCTCGGGGAGCGTCGCCCGCGCAATTCAGCGGACGCGCTCGATACACCCAGTCGAATCGTGCCGCAACTTGCCGCGCCGACAGGGCGCCCGAAGACTTCAGACTGGTGACCGAAGGTCTACGCCCAGTCCTCCTCCCATTATCCACCTCCGTCAAATCAAAGTGGACGTTCAATCTGAACAAATTACGCCATCGTATCACAAACGACTTACCGATCCCCGACGTGCTCTAGCCTTAGTGCTTGTTAAGAAGATCGGCTACTGTCTCTCCGCGTCGCCGGGCATCGGCGGCGAGCCACACCTCCCCCACCTCATACACGTCGCCGTGGGTACTGAACGGCACAATGACGTCAATGGCAGCCGACAGGAGGTCAAGAAGCGTGTGGTCTTCCACAGCAGCTCCTTGCGGGCTGCTCTTGACGAGTGAAAAGAGCTTTTTAAAGCCTTGGACCGGATCCGCCCCATGAATCGTTGATATTGATCCCGCATGGCCGGAGACGACTTCGCTAAGGTAGGCCCAAGCAGCATCATCGCGCATTTCGCCAAGCAATATTCGATCAGGGCGCATGCGCAAGCTGGCTTGCAACAGTTGCTCGGCTGTCACCGCACCTACGCTTGCTCGGTCCTTCGGATAGAGTAATCGGACATGGTTCTCGTGCGGGATTGCAAGTTCGAGCGTGTCCTCGATACTTATCAGCCTCTCTTGCGGGGGTATAGCGTTGATCAAAGTCTTGCTCATTGTCGTTTTGCCGCTTCCAGTAGGTCCGCAAAGCAGCATCGTGAGCCGCCCGCAAACGCATGCTCGCAAAAATTGCTCCAAGTCACCATGGTCGTAGTGCTGAAGAATCGTTTCGTCCTGCCGCTCTTGGCGCTCCTTTCGTGACCGCCATTGATTCCAACGCGAGTATTCGTAGCGAGAAGAAACTTCCTTGAGTTCGGTCACACGACTTGAGGGACGCCGTATCGTCAGGCTTATTGTTCCTGAGGGAACAGCGGGCGGCAAACAGATCTGCAGCCGCTCTCCGTTCGGCAGCTCAGTCGCACAGAGGGGGCTTTGCGGTCCGACATCTTGCTTGCGCAGCGCTCCAGCGAGGATCGCGATGTCCTCCAGATCGTCATACGATAGCGGTAGCGGATGTTTCGTGAAAACGCCGGCCTGTCGGACAAAGGCTTCCCCAGGCCGGTTGATAGCGACCTCTTCGGTCCTTGGCTCCTCAAGCCATTTCAAAACAGGGTTGAGAAGCAAACGCAATTGAGGGTCAGCCTCCGGTCGCATTGTTGTCTCTCCGGCGTTGGCGATCTTGGGGGGCTGGCGCCACGGCGATCGGTCTAAGATCGTATACATCTGAGAAATCGAGGTCCCGAGCCACAAAGATCGATACAGCATCTCCCTGGTTTTTCTTCAGAGTTGGCGGAACGTTGATCGTTGCTCTAAGGGTCGTGTCAACGGCTTGTCCGGCGTTGCTCTGGAAGCTGTTGATGCCGCTTCCTCCACCTGAGCTGCCAGCGTATTGACCGGCGGCCTGAAACGCGCCTTGAATGACGCTCATGAGCATTGCTCCGCCAAAGCGCTGCCAGAAGTGATTATCCACCGTGCCAGGCATTCCGGAGCGGCCGAGCTCGTCAGCGCCCGGCGACGCTAGCGAAACAAGGGCATGGTCAGGCGTTTCGATGCGCGTCCACAGCACGAAGACACGCGCATCCCCCTGTTGGAGACCACGCTGGATCTCGCCAATCACGGTCGTCCCGCGATCCAAAAGCACCACGTTGTTGGTGGCGCCGCGGACGTCTTTAGGTAAGACGCACTTCACATAACCCGGTAAATTTGTGTCGACTGCCGTTTGCAAAATGCAGGGAATTATCGTTCCTTGGGTAATCACGAGATCAGGGTGCGGCAAAAGTGTGGCCCGGCTTGGCTCCTGTATATCTGGCTTCAATCGCCTCGTCAGATCGCCAGCGTCTGAAATCTCATGCGAGGTCGCGGGAGCATCCCTATGGTTGTCTTCGCTCCGCTGACCGTCGTTGGGCATTTGACCGCTGCCACTGTAGGCGAAAATTGGTGTTTCCTCCGGCGGCGGATCAGCTGGCGCCGGAGGCGGCATGGATGGCGCAGGATCTCCTGCCTGCGCCGCCTGTACGGGTGCTGGAGCTTCGGGAGCAATCTCAATCGGCACGGGGCGGAATGGCTCGGCGTCGGCGACAATTGCAGGTTTTGGCTGAGTTGGCTCGTCTTGTGTGCTGGGACGACCGCCGAGCCAGATGAGCGATAGAGATGAGATGAGAACAAGTGCAGCGATGGCCAACTTCTGCAATCCCGAAACATGCCGGCGGGCCGGCTCCGAGACCATCGATCCTGAGGCATGGACATCATGTCCCGACTGTGGGCCGGTTTCATTCATCGGCCGGGCCTTTCAAAACGCGCCACACGTCGGGTGTCACTGTACCGGTCCCTGGCGCTCGTCCCACAGGGTCATAAGCCCTGTTGAAAATGGACAAGACCGTATTGCCATCTCTCAGACGCCATTCCCGGGCGACTGCGGATACTTCAACATAGTCTCCTTTGACCGTGTAATTGGCAGCGGCTTCCTTGCCGTCGGGATTGATAATGTAGAGGGAGGGTATGCGGGAATTGCTTGCGAAGCCAAATACGGTGGTAAAGCCATTATCGAAAACTTCCAGCGGCGCCAGCGATCGATCGCCCTTTGCGACGTAGTGAAAATTGCTTTCGTCCGGACTGGTAGTTGCGGCGGGCCGATTCAACAAATCCTGAACTCTCTCGTCGCGCAGCACTTTCGCCCGGGCCTGACCAAGAATCGAGCGCCTTTCTGCGTCCTTTCTCTGAGCAGCAGCCTCATCAGCAGGATAGGTGAACTGCACACTGTAGTATAGGTCAGGTTGCTGCTCATCAAGTTTTGGCATCGCTCTCGTTGAAATACTGAAGACGTATCTCCGTGTACCGGACTCACTCTCGGCCAGCACGATGACCGGCTGCGGCGGGAGCATCCGGCTAGCCTTAAAAAAGAGATAGTTGGCGCGCGGGAGCGCAGCCAGGTCTTTGCTATTGGAAACGGCCACGGCTGCGACTGTCTCGTTGGCCGCGAATGTGACAACCAGCGTTGCCCCCACTGCGGTAGACAGGCGCACCACTTCGTCAGGACGGTAAGCCAGGTAGCGCATGCGCGCATCATGCTTGCCGGCAAGTGGTGTGTCTTCCGCGGACGCTTCCATCGTTAAGAAGAGTGAACAGACCAGCGCGAGAAACGCTCTTTTTGTCATGGCTGCACATAGCCCAGGTTCGATACGCTATCTTCCGAGCTTTGATAGGAAGCGACGAGTAGACCTCCCGGATTGGTGAGCCTCGATTGCCCAGGCAGACCCGTCAAGCGCTCGTAGCGGATGGTAGCTGTCCAGGTGGTCACTATCGGCATCTGCCCATCGACAACAAGCGTACGTTTGTAACGGATCTGTTGAACGTCCGGACTGATGTCGTTTGAAGAAATATGCCCGACCTCGAGCTTGCCGCGTTTGCCGACCGTGACTTGCGGCGAGGTGGGATTCGGATAGTTGAAGAAATCTTGATATTGCTGTCGCACAGCCGGCGCGCTGAAACTGGATACGAGGTCATAGGCGTATTGGGCTGTATCTGCTGTGTACCCCTCGCGCAGGCGTACATATTCCCACAGCGAAGCATTTATGACGGCTCGGTCTTGGGTTGCCGGCAGTCGAGAGACTGACACTTCGCTGTCGACGGTCCCATCCGGCCGGACCCAGAGGAACACAGGTACGAGCTTGGCCAACGGGACCATGGCAGCAATGGTAAATGCCTGGGCAACATTTCCTAGGACCGCCGCTGCGGCAAAGGCTATCAGGGCCTTTGACAGGCGCCGCGCAGACTTCGCTCGTGAAGTTTGAAACGCTTCCACCTTCTTATAGTGGGCGGCTAGCGTTTCTCTCTCCACCAGATGGGCATGTTCAGGAACTTTCACTTTGGCTCTTCCGCGCATTCGACCCGAAGATCCTCAGGGGTGGTTTCCCATTGTCCCACGTTCAGTTGGAATGGGGCACCCGCGCATGTCGCAAGCCCATGGCTCGTCTTGCAGGCGGCCAAAGCGAGGATTGACAGAAGTAGGCAATATTTCATGTTTTTGGCACCGAGCTTGTCGATTGATTAACCACCCGCCGTTTTGGCAAAGTGGCGATTGAGGCTGTTAAGAGGTCGGTTCGCACCTCCCCAAGAGCCGCCGGCGATGCTGCTGGCGATCGTCGGAAGCGCGACGATCAGAGCGTCACCAGCTAGGAAAAGCATGTCGAGCTCGTAAAGCCCGATGATCTTGGCTGCTGTCGTGCCCGAGAATTTGATCATCAAAAGCATGGCTGCCAGCGAGACTGCTTCGGCAGCGATTACTATCGTTGCAACGATGTTGAGGAGGAGAAGCAGCAGCCCGTACGAGAGCAGTTGGCCGATCCATCTGGTGGCTATGTCTCGAGTGTGATCAAAAAGGTAGCCTACAAGGACCAGGGGGCCGATCGTCAAGAGCACCTTCGTCAGAATTCCAACGGCATCGTAGATCTCGAACGCTGTCCACAGCGCGCCGTAGAAAATCCATTGCGCTCCCTCGAAAGCAAGTATGTCCTGGCCGTTCATAGGCCCAATTTCGGAAGCAATCAGCTGAAAGACATACTGGCTCGAAGCAAACATGAGATCGAGCTTCTGGGGGATTCCGATGAAGGGCAAGTCGCTGCCACTGATGTCGTGAGCCAACCTCGGAATCGTGTCGTCGAAGAGCGCTTCAATGTACTGCTGATAGTTGGCCTGCCCTAAGATAAGGGCGACGACAATCGACACCATGATTACGCGCGAGATACCCCCGCGCGCATCGACTTGGCCACGCATGACCAGACAGCCTTGGATTATTATCCAGAGCGTGACACACGCAACCAGAGGCGCACTGACCGCCGCTTGGACGTTTTCAAGCACTTTGTGCAGCCCGGACGTGAAGGCCCCATGAAAGATCGTGTGTATAGTCGTGAATGGCGCGGGAATTTTGAAATTCATGGCGTGAGCCTGATGTGTCCCTGATCAGCGCAGCTGAGCCTGATGAACTCTGTGTGGTTTACGGGAGGATGCTAAACATATTAGCGGTGTCCTGATGTTCGCGACGCTGCGTGGCGGCCTCCTCCACAGCGTGAAGGCTCCCTTGTGCAGTGGCCATTGTCAGCAGACTCGTGGCCTGGACATTTTGGATCATCGCATCGTGAATCTGCTTGAGGACCAGACCGTTGGTCACGGTGGCCTGCATAATATTTCCCGAGCGGGAAAGCTGACCAAGCGTGCCGGCGTTATCCTTAAGGCGCTTGTCCATCATGCCCAAAGTGTCGGCTGCAATAGCTGCGGCATTGGCGGCCCCGGCGATTTGTCCCTGTAACAGTTTCGCTTCTGAATCGGTGCCGTTGACTATCCGATTTGGGTCCTTCGCAATGTTACGGGCCATAATCGAAGCTGGCGCCCGAGCATCAAACATCTGCTCCTCCAGCTTATTGCTCGACGGGTAGTGATTTCCTTGGTTCAGTGAGCTTAGCAGTCCCGTGACAGCGAATGATGACGTTAGAATTGTCACCATTTCAATCGTGGTAGCGAGCGTCTCGATTGACCTCTCAAGGATCGCCGCATTGGAAAGCGCTGTTAAGGTCGCTTGTGTTTCTGTTACAGGGTCGCTGACGATAAATTGCGAACGGGCCTGTCCGTGAAGCAGAACGGAAGCAGCAAGGGTCGTTACTGCAAGTTTGGCAAATTTCATGAATATTCCTCCGTCAGTCTTGAACTTCGTGGTACCGGGCCATGAACTTGTCGAGCCACCCACTTGGGGCGTCTCCGTGCTGGTTACGAAGCTGGTCGGCAAAGCGCACTGTGTTGGCCCGCCCCGAGAGTACGGCTACGTACTCGCGCATCTGCCCAAGATCGAATTCGCAAACAATACTCCCGCTATCGCGCTTGAGCAAAAACTTGCGGCTGCCGATTGCCATTCCCTGGCGGATTGCCTCGAACTCCTGCGCAGTGCACTTCAAGCCATCGACATACGCAGAGCGGTCCGCCGTCGGTGATGGGTAGAAAATTTTCGTCATACATTGCGCAACGAGACTAGCTCCGAGAGGCGATTCCAGAACGTGTTCAGGCTGCTGCGTTGCGAGTATCAACATGCCGTTGTTTTTGCGCACCGTGAGCAAGAACTTGTCGATAACGGCCGAGAATTGGGGGTTGAGTAGATAGAATCGAAATTCGTCGCAGCTCATGACGAACCGACGACCATCGACGATAGCGCCCACTCGATGCAGAAGGTATGCGGCGGCCGGTGCACAGACCTCCTCATATTCCAGGAGCTGCGTCATGTCGAAGCCCGTAATGGAGGCATCCAGCCTTACTTCGTCCACGTCGCCGTCAAAGGCCCATCCAAGCGCCCCCCCTCTACACCACCGCTGCAGCCGTGCTCCTGCGCCCTCGGAGGGGCTGTGCAATAGGAACTCGCGCAGGCCCGCAAGTGAGCGCATAGGGGGTTCGAACGAAAGCTGACGAACAATGCCGCGTTCCAGCCGACGGCTTTCCTCCGGCGAGATGGGACCACGGCCGTCACTCTCGATCAGGGCCATCAACCACTCGCGCAGAAAGTCCCGGGAGGCGGAGGTGTTGTCCAGTCCACGCAGAGGGGCCAAGCCGCTCGGAGCGCCTCTGCGCAACGCAAGATATGTCCCTCCAGTGGCTCGCACCAGCAGTTCACCACCCCGATCCTTGTCGAAGAAGACGATCGCACCATTGCGATCGACCAGGCTTTGCTCAAGCATCGCGAGGACAAAGGTCATCAGCGTCGTCTTGCCTTTGCCAACGGGCCCGAATATTGCCGTCATGCCGACGTCATTCTCATGGGGGATGTAGTCGAAAGAAGTTCCACCGTTTGTGCGAAAGCGCGCAACAGCATTGCCCCAGTGGCCGGAACTGGAACCGCTTGGGAAGTTCTCGAATGAGACGAGCCCGGCAAAATTGTGTGAGGTGATCGCCCCCGGGCGCGTGCGCCACCTGTTGTTCCCCGGAAGTTGGGACCAATATGCGGCCTCCATGCCGATGCCCTCTTGGACGATAACGGCGCCCGCGTCGGCCAGCCGTGCGCGGGCACTTGCTGCGCGATCTGCAAGGCTATTGAGGCTGTCGGCATAGACGCACAGGCTCAGATGATGCGAACCCATCACGAATTCGTTGCTTGCCAGTGCGTCCTCTGCCTCGGCAAGTTCATTGATCTGGGTGAGAGCCTTGTCGCCGGCACTCGTCATCTGGCTGGACTTAAGGCTTAGTTTGGCATGAGCTTGTGGGCGAGTGAGGAAGGAAAAGCTCTGGCTCAGGACAAGCGGGAAGTTGGCGGACAGCAAGGAATTTAGCATGCCCGGCCGCGTCGTCGCCGGATATTCACGGAACGAAAACAATGATCCGACGGAGCTATCCCCGGGCCTTCGAATCTCAAGCGCCCGCTTCCCGCAGATGACCTGGTCAGTGTAGATCGAGGCGCCAAGTGAGCCGGTAACCATCGGAACCGGAAGAAACCGGCAAGTCATCATGAGCCGAAGCGCCTCGCCGATTTCCGTGAAGAGCACGTTGCCTTTCTCACGAATGCCCAACCGGCGCAGACCGTAACCGCCGAGTGCGCCAGCAGTGATGTGCCAGAGGTCTTCCAGGCTCCGCATTTGGGTGGCTAGATCGTGCTCATTCCGTCTGCGGGACTTGGCAATCCGCAAGCCGATCTTGCCGATTGCGGTGCGGGGGGACACGATCAAAGTGAGGAAGTGATCGTTGCGAAAGAGCTTTCCCGACAGCACACGACGCTCGTAGGCCTCGCTCAGACTGCCAGCGAATGCACTTTGAAACTGGCGCGGCGCCGGCGCCGGCACATCGTTGTGTCTCACAAGATGAGCGTATATCGAGACATTGTCATCGGCGATGTTGCGCAAGAGAGTGTTGAACGCGCGGCAGCGCGAGTTGCGCATCTCAGCGTCTTCCAAATCAAAGGGCACACCGTTCACATGTGCCATGGCCATGATCGATCCGTCTTCCAGAAGGATAACCTGATCGCTTACGTGACCAACATACGGAAGGTAGATCTCGCCAGACCTCTCGGTCCGGCCGCTGGCGCCGAACATTACACCATTCCTCTTCCGCGTTTCGGCACTCTGATCGGATTGGCGCTGACGCTTGCGCCTCCCCAGACCGGCCCGTCCACGCTTCTGCCGGCCGTCTGCAAATAGAGCAGCACGACGCTTGCCGCGTTATAGTCACGCTCAACAACCAGCCGTGCTCCGAACCAGAGTGGCGCGAGAACGATTTCGTAGAGCGGGTTCTGAAGGATAATGATAACAAGTCCAGCCAACATCATGAGCAATCCGGCCAGCGTCAGCGGCACCCCCAGAAACAGTGCGGGGCGCGTCGCCGCCACATAGAGGGTGCTCACTTCCAACCGGTCGCTCATCAGCCGCCGCCTATGAGCGCCTTGCCCAGGAAGCTGGCCCCGAACATGATGACGATCCCTCCAACGACACCCGCAACCAGGCCAAGTGAAGCACGACCGAACATCCAAGAGATACCGATGGCTACGAGCCCGAGCACGGCCAGTGATTGTCCAAAGGGGCCAAGTATGAACGTGCAGATATTCTGCACCATCTTGGCAGGATCCGTCCCTCCGGTCACCTGAGCCGCGGCTGGCCCGCTGTAGAAGACCGTCCACGCCGCGCCTGCAGCAGCGGCCGGTACATATTCAGCCGCCATGCGCAGCATGGAAAAAAGCGAAGGAACACGCGTTTTAAGCGCACGAAGTATCTTGAGTGGCGTCATCATTGCATCTCCATGTTTCAATCGAATACGAGTTTGTTCGGGTTCGCGGGTTCCCGTGCTTTCGCAGCCTGGCTGCCTGTCGGACCGGAGGGATCGGCCCCGGAGCGGTCTGGCTGATACGAGCCCCAAATGTCCCAAGAATCTTGGTTGGGCTGCTTCTTTCTATTGGCCTGTTGGCTCTGCTGGAGCAGAGGCGGCACGGCTTTCCGACCGGGTGCCTCAAGGTGCGGCACATCTCGAGCAGTCGGCTCCAGCGTTCGCTCAAGGAGACTTGAGATGTCCTTTGCGGCCGACTCGACCTTGCGTACATAACCGTTGGCGAAGCCACGCGTGACGTCGCCCGTGTTATAGGCCGAGATGGCACGGCGAAGCGCCAGTTGCTGTGCCACAGCAGTGGTGCCGCCGGCATACCGGCTTTCAAGCAAGTGGGCGGCAGCCGAAAGCGAGGCGCAGGGCTCGAAAGCCCTTTCCGGCGTAAGATTGAGCATGGCAAAGTTCTTGCTGTTTATCTGCATCAATCCAACATCGACAGAATGTTGTGCTTCGAGGCGTTCCTTGATGCCCCGCGTGGCTTCCAGTTGGTCTATCCAGCGAAGCTGCTCACCTGTGGTGTTGTCATGAGCCACCAGCGTGTCAAAGCCACTTTCAATCTTGGCAATCGCGGCGAGGGTGGACGGCGCAACCCAGGGAGCGCATTTGCGCGACAGGCTGCGGAACTCACGCGGAGAAAGTGGCGCGGGCTCGGCTGGGAGTGACATGGATGTCAACAGGACGACGGCCAGCGGCCAAGCTGCAATAAACATTCCCTATCACCTGCCTTTCCAAGCCGCCGGACGGGTTCTGGCCTGTCCGGCACGCGCTTATCGGGGAGGTTTGTTACTGTGTGATGTTCAAGTTCAGCTTTTCGGTTTCAATTGAAGCAAAGACCGTGTTCGTATCAGCGTGGGTGAGCATCTTGCGCATGCGTGGGTGGCGCGGGCCCGATCAGCCAGCGACATCCGGAGCATCTTGGTACAATGACTCCTGTACAGGATTGCTCGTCCCGGCCGTCCGTTGCTCCTGGAGTGTGGGCCGCGACTTTGGCGTCATGGATGGTACTTCTGTCAGCGCCAAGCCAAGGACAAAATGGGGAGCTTGGCGGGCTTGTTCAGGCTCGGGATCACCGTGGGGAATCGACTAAGGCGACAAAGCGGCCCAACTTTGCCGGTATGCTGCCGGTCCTTAAAGAGCAGCCATGCGCGGCCCTGCACACTCAGATCATTGCTTGAGACGCGAGCTCGTCCGCGAAGCTGGCTCGAAGGCGCAAATCCGCGGCGGCGAGGGTCAACTGGGAAGACGTGGCGGCGCAGCCCATCCTGGTGCGAGCCTCGTTCAGCTGTTCGGCCGCCGCCGCCAAAGGTTGGATCATGCACAGTCCCATCGGCAGATAACGGCACGTCATTGACGGAGTCCGACGGCGCAATGGACAAGCATAGTGACACGCTCAGGATGGAGGAGTTGCAGTAACTGAGAAATGTTAGCCCGGACGTTCACCGCAACCGGCGACCTGCCGGTCGCCGAACAGCATTTGAGGCCGCCGGCCACCTTGGACGAAGCCGGCTTGGCAGGAGACACACTATTTTGCACAAGGCCGCTGCAGCGAATCACGGTCTTCTTCCGCCGACCGCCTCTCCGATCAAGCCAAACGCCGCGCTGCTCAACCATGTCCGAGCTGGATCCACGAGCCGGAGGATATCGAGATGATCCAGGTCCGCAAACTCCAGGATGACCAGGATGCAAGGGCATAGCAGGAAATTTGGCATCCATGAGGTCGAACTTGAGTCGATATTGGCAGGCCTGCACCAACGGGGGAGCTCGAATCGAAAAAGCGAAGGACCACACGGCAGGGTCATGTCGGCGCTTGGACCTGTCTGGTGGCCACGGGCTGCCTTGGTGCGGTCAATTCGCTGGGGATGAAAAGAACAGGACGAGCACGGCCTCACATTGGCCGCACGCAACGGCGAGTGGTATCAAGGAGCAGCTGTTCTGGGTCGGTGCCCCAGGGTTGCTCGGCAACAGGTTTAGACAAGGGGATTCAAGATTGAAGGTGTGCCGTTGAAACATGTTCTTGTCATTGACGATGATGCCGCAATGCGGCGCCTCATCGCCGAGTATCTCACGATGCATGCCCTGAAGGTAACCGCAGTCCACGATAGCAAGCAGTTTGACTATGTTCTTTCACGTGAGCCAGTCGATCTCGTGGTTGTTGACCTTAACCTAGGCCGGGAGGATGGACTTGCGATCGTCCGCAATCTGGCGACAAAATCGGATGTTCCTATCATAGTGATCAGCGGCGACCGGCTTGATGAGGCGGAAAAAGTGGTTGCACTGGAGCTCGGCGCAACCGATTTCATTCCCAAGCCTTTCGGGATGCGCGAATTCCTGGCCCGCATTCGAGTAGCGCTACGCCAGCGCATTTCTAGTCCGCGAACCAGAGAGCAGCGCTCATTTCGCTTTGGGGCCTGGAAGCTCAGCGTGAAGCAGCGGCGACTGATCTGTGCGGAGCGTGGCGAGGTCAAGCTTACCGCATGTGAGTTCAATCTGTTGATCGCATTTCTGGAGAACCCCCGCAACGTGCTATCCAGAGAACGGCTTTTGCTCGCGAGCCGTGTGCGTGGAGAAGAGGTGTACGATCGAAGTATCGATGTCCTAATCATGCGCTTGCGCCGAAAGCTGGAGGCTGATGCGGCCAACCCTCGCCTGGTCAAAACATCCCGTGGCGCAGGGTACTTCTTCAACGCTGACGTAGACGTTAGCTACGGAGGCACGTTGGCCGCGTGACAGTGAGCTGTGCTGGAGATTGGGGTGACGAGGCTGATCAAGCCTTCCAACAGTACCAGCCTGATCAATTACGGCGAGAGCTACCGGTCTGGAGATCGCATCAGCCCCTCTCTGCATATGCACGCGGCCGCCTGAATTGCCGATTTCGCTCAGCTGCTGCTGAATGGCGACGGCTTGCGGCGCATTCAGCAGCCCTCTGCGTCTCCGCTGGCCACAACAGCGCTGGTGAATGTTCATTGTTGGGACGACTCACTCGGGTGGCAGGTGGTTGCCCTGGTCAAGCTCATCCGGCGAAGGGCGGATCTGCTGTTGGCTGGCAGCCAAGACTGGGGGCGGCGGCCCGAACTCCGGCGTCCCAGAGCTTGCGAAAGCCTCCGACACGCTTCTGTTGAGGTCATCCCGTCCATCGGGCATCCCTGGGTTGCTGAAACAAGATGAGGCGGCTTGATGATCCTGCCCTCGCTGAAGCACCTCGCGAGACCCCCTGTTCCAGTCGCAGAAGCTCCTCTGGATTGGTTGGCGGCTCGTCAGCTCGACCATCGAACAGCGGCCGGAGCGCCTCGGACGCGTGCTGCTCAAAGCCCACTCGCCGGGCTTGGCCCGCTTGCCTCTCTTCCAAGCCGGCGTCCTGCACCTGCGACAAAGCTGTTACACGGGATGGATTTTTTCGCGGGTCCACACCAGCCTCACATCAAACTGTATCGTCAAAGTCCTGCGCCAATTCACACAGCGGGTCATCGAGTTGAGATTCGGCGGAGAGCGCCTCCTCTGCTCCCGTCAAGGGCGCCGGCTCCGGGAGGGCGCCTGTCTGGCTTTCAAAGATGCGTTTCAGAATGCGATCCGAGAAATAACGCACCTTCCTCAATTTTAATGGTGGCAGACCTTTGATAAGAACAATCTCGTAGTCGTCATCGAGCAGCCGAACCTGTTCGGGACGCAATAGCGGTGCACCTTGATGTGAATTCTGAATGGTCCAGTCGAACGTTCGCGCCTGGCTGTGGGAAATCGATTTGGCTTCAAACGTGTATTCACCGATGGCCTTGGAAATGTAGTTCGGAGTCTCGTCATCAGCCGTGGCCATGAACACTTGCAGTCCGGTATTGCTGAGAAAATTCTGCTTGCCAGCCTCTCCATAAGCCCCCGTCAGTGCCGAAAGGCTTTGGATGATGAGCATGAAACGCCCCTTGTAGCCCGCGATAGTCGTGATTGCGGTCTCGATCGCCTCCAGCTTACCCAAGTGCTTGAACTCGTCGAGCAGGAAGAGAACCTCGTGCTTTTCATCCCGACGGGCCAGCGACCGCTGCAGAATTGAAACGATTTGCTGAAAAAACAAACGTATCAAAGGCGCGATCACCTCAAGGTCGTTCGGACCAACGCAAAGATAGATGCACGTTCTGCGACGGCGAAGATCATAGACCGAAAAGTCCGAGCGACTTGTGGCCGCCTTTACAGCGGGATCCGCCCACAGGTTGAGCCCGCCATCGCCGAGCACGGAAGTGTAGGAGGTTAGGATTTTCGTATCGTTCCCCGCCATGTCGTCGAAGATGCGTTGTGCCTCTTTGTTCTGGGTCTCCATGGCGAGTCGCGCGAAGAGCTTAAACTTCTCCCCCGGCTGGGCGAAGAGGTCATAGACGGCGCCGATTGTTGGCGTGCCCCGCTCGATGCAGGCAAGGATTCCCGCGACAAAGATATCTCGCGCGCCGCTGACGAAACCTTCCGCGCCCTCCCCCTTGGCCGTAATCAGGTTTGCGGCCAAGCGGCGGGCTTCGGTGAATTGCTGCTGTGGAGGCAACGCTATAAGATCCAACAGCGGATTGTAGCAGTTTGTGCGCCGCTCCGAATCCAGCGGCGCGAATTTAAACACGTCGTCACCTGCGGCTTTGCGCGCCCTCGAGGTGAGCTCAAAGAGCTCCCCCTTGACGTCCAGAGCTATCACCGAGCCTTTGAATGTAAGTAGCGTTGGAATGACTATGCCGACGCCCTTGCCAGCGCGGGTCGGTGCAACGATGAGGCTGTGAGGCTGCTCGCCATTGGTCAGGTAGTAGCCAGGCCAGAAAGGGCCACTTGTCTTCCCAAACACCGGCCCTGTCACGCCGCGGTATCGTCGCAGATATCCCGTGCGTCGCATTTCATCCACGCGAGCCCAACGAGCCGTCCCGTGGTGTTCGAGCTTGCGGCGCAATACGATCTGCTGAATCAGCAAGACGACCGCGGACGTCGAGAGCACGATAGCCGCGCCCCGATAGAAAACGGGGGTTGCGAAACCCAAATAGAAGGGCGTCTCAAACCAAAAGGCACGGACATCAAACGCCATCAGAGCCTCGCCGCTACCGCCGTGGCGGAAGGTTGCGTAAAGACTTGCCGCACAGAAGCCCACGGCGAGTGAGCACGCGATGCTAATGGCCAAGTTGGGGGGCGTCGTTTTTGTTGAAAGCATTGTTCCATTGCCGGATTAGCCGTAGCTAATGCTGCGCGTGCTTCAGAGACCGAACCGGCGTCGCGCGATGTCGCCGCTCGACAGAGCGATGCCGCAGCGGGTGGTGCGATGCTTGCAGCGCATCACCCGGCAGACGTGGTTTTTGAAAGTTACACTAAGCAGGCACCTCAACGGCCAGCGAATTGGAAACGGCAAGGCCGTAAACGGAATTCGGGAGAGAAAGCGTCACTGTACCATGGCCGAGACCTCAACGGCCGGAGCGATCTCTGCTTCTGGTGGCCTCCATTAGGTCCTCTCGGGCGTGATTGTAGGTGTGGCTTATGGACTGCCCGACTTGAGCACCCCGCTGCAGCTGTTCATAGGAGGTTTGCGGGCTTACTGTATCACGGACTGCAGCCTCTATACCTGCTATGTGGCCGTCCAGATTCGCACTCCGTTCCTCTGCTGCATGCTGCGGCGGCGGCATGTGCGGCAAGATGTGTTGCATGCCGGGAACTGAGTGAGCTTGGGCCTGTTGATTTGCGTCGAACTGGTGATACGCGTTGAGAATAGCATTGGATGCTGTCAACTTGACATTGACATCCGGATCAGAAGCCAATCCAATGGCCTGATCAAGAATGCGAGATTTATTTTCGTCATTAAACTTACTGAAGTGTGGCGCAACGTAAAGAGCTCCGAGAGCTTGCGACGACGGCTCCATGTTGCCAATGCGATTAACAATAGCATCTTGCATCCCTGGCGTTAGGTAATGGCATACATTACTGACCGCTCTGACTTGCTGCAACGCTACGTCATCCGGGGTGTACCCCAATCCGGCTGTTAATTTCTCGGCCAGATCGATGGCTGATCGTCCAAGCTGATTGGCCCGCCTTTCAAATCTCGCGAGGTCAGTTTCTGGCCCGGCTTGAGTGCCCCGAACGGCTGTTCGCTCGTGCGTCCCGAGGCCTTTGAAGCCCCCAAGATTTCGCGCTGTATCGCGCGGGTTAGCGGTTACCAGCCGTTCTGCAACATCGCTCAATGGCCCCTCTGGAACGTCACGGAGGCTACTGCTCCCCACGCCTTGAGATGATCTTGCAGCTGCGCGTGCCCGTTTGCTATCGCGATCCATTGCTCGCCTCCAAAGTAGTTATTCTACCCAATGAGGGTACCACCGAAGCTTGACCTGCTAAACCGATATGATGTTACAGTTGTAGTATGGCAAAGGGTTCCCAGCTCTGTGGGTCTGCAAAGAGCCCGTCTAAGACGAAGAAAATACGATGAAGTTGGCATCAAATGCGATGTGAACCGCCCCGGGCTTTTCGGAGGCCGTTTCGTTTGAGTCACGCGGCCATGGCTGGGTCATACAGAATGGCGTAGTAGCGTTCCTCGGCTTCGGCCGGCGGGATGTTGCCGATGGGCTCCAGCAGCCGGCGATTGTTGAAGCAGTCGACCCATTCGAGCGTGGCGAACTCGACGGCCTCGAATGAGCGCCAGGGTCCGCGTCGATGGATCACCTCGGCCTTGTAAAGACCGTTCATCGTTTCGGCGAGAGCATTATCGAAAGAGTCGCCGACACTGCCCACCGAGGGTTCGACGCCGGCCTCCGCCAAGCGCTCGGTGTATCGAATGCTGACTATTGGGCGAATTCAACCGGTCGTCGCAACACCAAGGGATTGGAGGTTGCAATGACGGTTCACCAACGCGCTTCAGATCGGTGCACTCGAAAGAAGCTAGATTCGCCCGGGCGTCCGCCTGCCTGACAGCGTGAGAATCGCTTCCGGTTCTGGCAAGCTATTGCCTTGGGACGTTCGAACGAGGAGGCCGCACTGGATGCCGGTATATCAACGCCTCTTGGTCCGCGCTGGTTTCGGAGTGCAGGAGGGATGCCGCCAATGCATTTGGCGCGTGGGCGAAGCCGCCTTCGGGGCGATATCCTTCTTTCGGGAGCGCGAGGATATTGCGCTTGAGCTTGCCGGGGAATCGGCATCCGGGCCATTGCGCTAAGCTAGGTCGGGCGCCGAGCACAATCTCGCGGGAGGTCAGGCGCAATGCCGCGACGCGCAGCGGCAATCTGGATTACCGGGCCAGTGCCGCCCGATGGCACGCCGATCGTGCGTCCCGGCGGCCTCCTGGCAAGCTGGCGGTCAATCCGGCTCTGCGTGAATGGCCAGCAAAGTCACCAACCCGCATGGCGCCTCATTCGAGGGCCCCAAGGTGGGTATGGAAAATGCGGAGGGCTGTTCACCGGCAGAGCCGGAGGTGGTCGGCAGCCCTGGAGCCCCGAGCAGATCGCTAAATCGGTCTTCAGATCGATTATCCAGAGGATCAAACCATGCGGATCAGCCACGAGACGATCTATCAGTCCTTGTACATTCAAGGACGCGGAGCATTGCGCCGAGAACTGACCGCATGTCTGCGTTCAGGCCGAGCGTTGCGCGTACCGCGCGAACGGGCCCGAGTGCGCAACAAGTCCTTCATTGGAGACGCCGTTATCATAAGCGACCGTCCGGCCGAAATTGCCGATCGGGCTGTCCCCGGGGAAGGCGACCTCATCCTTTCGGAAGCTCGGCGATCGGCACGCTCGTGGAACGAAGTTCACGCTTCACAATGCTGCTTCACCTGCCGCGCATGCATGGCTATCAGCAGAACCTGCGCATCAAGAACGGTCCACCACTTGCCGGCCACGGCGCTGAACCAGTCCGCAGAGCCATAGCCCGATCCATGGACAAACTTCCCGAGCAACTGCGTCAGTCGCTGACTTGGGACCAGGGAGCGGAAATGGCGCAGCACGCCGACCTGCGCATCGACACCGGGCTCGAGATTTACTTCTGCGATCCCCAAGCCCGTGGCAGCGAGGCTCCAACGAACACCAACGGCTTGCTGAGACAGTACTTTCCAAAGGGCACGGATCTCAGTCGGCACACAGCCCGGGAACTGGACGCAGTCGCCCATGCTATCAACACAAGACCGCGCAAAACGCTCGGCTGTAAAACACCTGCCGAAGTCCTCGACCAGCTCCTTGGGGCACAGTATGATGCCGGTGTTGCGACGACCGGTTGAATCCGCCTTGGCTGCCTCTATCGCTGTGATGGATGAGCCTGCCCCCCCTGCGCGGGCCGCCGATCATGGAGAGCCTGTTCCAGAGCGTCCAGAACGAAGCTGGCATGCGCCGTCCGGCTCACCCGCCAGCCGACGATCCTTCGCGCATAGGTGTCGATGACAAAGGCGACATAGACGGAGCCCGTCCAGGTCGCGACGTAGGTGAAGTCGGAGACCCACAGCATATGATCGAGAGGGCAAGGTGCGGCCTTGTCGCTCACCGTGGTGCGGATCGGCTTGCCGCGGATGATGCCCTCAATATAGCGGTTGGCCTCCATCCAGTTTTCGTTGGTTTCGACGGCCAGCGCCCTGACCAGGCGCAGGCAGCTTT
>NZ_JAMYQZ010000095.1:0-21389 GCF_040321145.1 Mesorhizobium sp. M0514 | reverse complement strand
CTCTTGCCGGAGCGCGCACCGCCGATGATAAAGGTCAAACTGCGATCAGGCAAAGCTGTCGCGCAGGCTGGTCGCCGAGCCGGTGAAGCGTTCGCGCACCACGCCAATGACGGCGCCGAGCACCAACCAGAACACCAGATTGGTCACCGTCACCGCCACCACGAACTGGTGATGCAGGCCTTCGGGGATCGGCGTCTCGAAACTGTCGGGCTGCGGCGCGCCGACAATATGCGGGGCGACGATCAGAACGACGGCAAGGACGGTCAGCGGCGCCGAGGTGCGGAAGGCGATCAAGGCAAGGCCAATGGCAGTCGCCACAACCGTCGCCACCCACCAGATCTGGCGCTGCATGAGATCGGCCGCCGGCATTGCCGGCAGTTCCGGCGGCAGGCCGAGGCCCGGAGCCAGCGTGAATACGGCAAAGCCGGCCAGACCCCAGAACACCCCCTGGCGCCAGTTGCCGATGCCGCCGGCGAATTCGGAAACGGCCACCAGGACCAGCGCGAAACCGATACCGGTGACGATATTGGCCAGCACGCTGAAGGCGAATCGCTCGAAGCCGTCGGCCGGCGCCCAGCCTTCGTCCTCCGCTGGCGCGGCAGCTTCAGCCGGTGCGGGTGCTGCGCTGCTCACGGCATTTTCCGCCGGCGCGGCGGTGCTCATGGCATTGGTGTCCGCAGCGTTGGCGGCGGGCGCCGCGGCATGCTCATGCTCATGGCCGCCACCAGCCTTTTCGTAGACCTCGGCCTTGAGGATCAGCGGCACGGTGGCGTAGGCCTGCATGCAGGCGAGAGCGACACCCGCCACGAGCCCTGCGATCGCCGCGATGAACACGACGTTGCGAAACAGGTTCATGATGTCAGATCCTCGTCAGTGGCAGGGAAACGCCATCGAATGGCGATAGTCGTGCGCCGCATTGTGGACCGCATCGATATGCGAGAAACCGACAACGCCGACGACGAAAATGCCCAGAAACGCGCTAAGCACGAGCTGCATGAAGCGCGACTGCGAGGAGACGGAAGCGCCGAGGGAGACGGAAGCGGTATTCATATCTTGTCCTTTCGCCCTCCACCCGAGGGCATCGAAGTCAGTTCCCTGTCGCCGGCAGGTCTCCTGGCTCGCGGATCAGCGCCCTTCCCCACCTTCCCGAGGAAAAAATCCTCAGTGGCTTGGAGAGGACTACCGCACACAGTTGCGGGGGCAGCCACGGCATTGGGCAACAAGTCAGCCCTCACCGCATTCCCTCTTGGTCCCTAACGGAACCGACGACATGCATGACTATAGGCTGAAACGGCCGCATCCGGCAAACCAAATTCCGCCGGCCAACAGCGCGAATGCGCCATGCGGCGTTACGGGTTCAACGCGGTGATCCGCTCGGCAACCAGCCGCTGCAGCCGCCACAGATGGCGATCGTGAATGCCGCGCTCTTCAAGGTTTTTCACCGTGTTGTAGAGATAGTCGGCGCCCGACCCCCAGTGCCCGCAGGACGTTGCCAGCCTTTCGACGACCTTGCCCTTGTCGAGCGGTCCTGAACAGGTCAGGCCGTTGCGGTTGATGACGAAGGCCAATGCCCTGAGCGGTCCGGCCTCGCTTGCAAGCTTGAGCATGCGCGGCCGGTAGCTTGTCGGCTTCAGCGTGACTTCGCGCCGGAAAAGCCGGCCCAACTGCTCGCGCCGGTTATTGTCGGTCAGCCGAAAGGCGACGCCCTTGCATTGTCCGCCACGGTCCAGCGCCATCATCAGGCCGGGGCTGTCCTTGGTGCCGCGCCAGCGCGTCATGTTCATGCAAAAGGACCGATGCCAGCCGCGCGCCAGCGCAACGCGGTCCTCGACATAATCTATTTCCGGTTTCCAGATCAGCGATCCATAGCCGAACAGCCATAGCGGTTCGCTGTCCGGGAGTTCGACCTGCAATTCATCCAGCAGCGCGTCATAGTCGGCTTCATCGAGATGCATCGCGTCCGGATCCGGCCCGGGGTCCCTGATCTCGCGCCAGCAGCGCGCGACCAGCTCCGGCGTAAGCGACATCTGTCGTGCGGCCACGTTCCGAATCCCCCCAATTTCCGAATGTCCCATGTCCCCGACATGATTATGCGCCGCGCCTGCAACCGGCAATGCGGCACTCTGATTGACAAACGATTTGCCGGGGTGTCGGCTGACGCTTCATAGGAAGCAAGCCATGCAACCCAACCAGAGCGAGCGCGACCCTTATAACGGCCTGAGCCGGGCCGAACCGACGCTACCGTCGTCGGCCTATTGGGATAGCGAGGCTTACCAGCGCGATCTCGAGGCCATCTGGTACAAAAGCTGGCTGCTCGTCTGCCGCGAGGCCGATCTTGCCCAGCCTTTGGCATTCAGGACATTCCGCGTCGGCACGCAGGAAATCGTCGTGCTGCGCGACGACACCGGCGAGTTGCGCGCCTTCCACAACACCTGCCGGCATCGCGGCTCGCAGCTTTGCCAGGAAAGCGAGGGCCGGCTGAAAGCGCGGCTCATCACGTGCCCCTACCATGCCTGGTCCTACTCGCTGCGCGGCGATCTCGTGCGCGTTCCCTCGAAATCGCTGCCAGATGGTTTCGACAAGGCAGATCATCCGCTCTACCGGGTGGCGCTGTCGGTGTGGCGCGGCTTTGTCTTTGTGAACCTTCAGCAGGCGACGGCCGGCTCCGCCGAGACCTCCTTCGATCCCGCATCCGGCGACCTCGCCAACTGGCCGCTGGAAACGCTGGTATCAGGCCATGTCCTGCGCAAGGTGATGAACTGCAACTGGAAGATCTTCTGGGAGAACTTCAACGAGTGCCTGCATTGCCCAGGCGTCCACAAGGACCTGTCTCGGCTGGTGCCGATATACGGCCGCGGCCTGATGAGCCGGCACGACGACCCCGACTGGGTCCGCCATGCCGACAATGACGCACCGGAGTTTTCGGGTGGCCTGCGCGCCGGCGCCGAGACCTGGTCGCGCGACGGACATGCCCATGGCCCGGTCTTCCCGGGCCTGACGCCAGCCGAGCGTGCGGCCGGACAGACCTATGCCACCAGCCTGCCGTCGATGTTCATCGTCGGCCATGTCGATTATGTCAGGACGGTGCGACTGATGCCGCTCGGTCCCGAACAGACCGAACTCACCGCCGGATGGCTGTTCGCGCCCGAGGCGCTGGCTGAGACGGACATCGACAATGTCGTCGCCTTCGGCACCCAGGTGCTGGAGGAGGATGCCGCGATCTGCGAGATCAACCAGAAAGGCCTGCGCTCCATGCGTCACGCGGCCGGCGTGCTGATGCCGGAGGAGTACGATCTGCACCGCTTCCACAACTGGGTGCGCGAGCGGCATGCAGCGCTTGAGGCAACCGCCTGATCGGCGACTAAAGCGACTTCGGCAGATAGCGCCAGGTGATAAAGCCGCAAACAGCGGCCAGAATGCCCAGCGTCACGAACACCGAGCCGAGGCCGAAAAACGCCAGCACCACCGAATAGACCAGCGGCGGCGTCAGCTCGGAAAAGTCGAGATAGGTGCGGTAGACCGCGGCCATCTGCGCCCGCTCATAGGACCGCACCGAGCGCATGAAGGCGGTCGAGCCCAGTGCATCGAGCGCGATGGTGAAGAAGGCGCCGCAGAGCAGGAAAAAGCCCGTAAGCAGCGGCGCGGTAGTGCCGACCGCGCCCGCCGCAAGCAGCGTCGCCGACATCGCGAAATAGGCGAAGGTCATGGTGCGCCGGCCGCCGAAGCGTTTTCCCGCTTTGCCCCAGAAGATCGCCATGAACAACAGCGCATTGCCGGCCGAAACCAGCAGGCCGCCGGCAAGCTTGCCCTCGCCGGTAATCACCATGAACAGCGGCCCGTAGACGAAGAACGTCGTCCAGAAGCAGGAGCGGCCGAAGGCGATCAGCCAGGCCAGCCTGAGCCTGGGTTGTGCTACGAAGCGGCCGATATTGGCCAGCGGATTGGCCGGCCGTGTCTTGCCCGGCCGGATCGACCGGTTGTCGCCCAGCCTGTAGGTCCAGAACAGCGCCAGCAAGGCCAACGCAAACACCGCGACCGCGCCATGCGCGGCATAGATGCCGTAGCGTGTGTAGAGGAAGATGCCGAGTGTCGGCCCGCCGGTCCAGGCCAGCATCGACCACGCCATGCGCAGCGATTCGGCCTGCATGAAATCGGTCTTGCGGATGTGGTCCATGATGTAGAGGTTGAGCGTGATCGACAGGGCGCTCGCCCCCATGACGCGGCACAGCATGCCTGTCAGTTGCCCGGCAAGCGTGTGGGTGACGAAGAACAGCGAGCCTATCGCCAGTAGGCAGGCGCCGGCGGTATAGACCCAGCGCCGGGCAAACCTGCGGATCAAGATCGGCATGAACAAGGTCACCGACAGGCCGAGCAGCGCCACGATGGTGTAGAGGATCGAGACGATCTGCTCGTTGTGCAGAATCTCATAAGCCTGGATCGGGATGACGCTCGACACCGTGGCACGGGCGAAGGATTCGACCGCATAGAGCGAGGCAAAGGTGCGCGCATCCGCCGGACGCAGGGCCGGAAGCCAGATCGGATGGCGCACATGGGTGGACATTTGATCCCCAAATCAGACTCGCGGCGTCAAATCTGCGCTGGCGCTTCCTCCGCCGGTAACAGGAAACCGACCCCTTCCCGGCAAAAAGCGAATTCGGCCAAAGGCTTTCCGGCTCTGGCCTAAAGCGCCGCCCGATGCAGCCGCACGGCGCGACCCGGAGCGTAGAGGGCGGCCTTCTTTTGTCCGGTGCAACCGTGATAGTCGTCTTTGGGGCTGAATCAGATCGCGAGACCATGAGCATCCATACCGCACCCCCTGGAGATCAACTGAAGCGAGATCAACCGAAGCGCATCGTCGCCATCGATGTCGTACGCGGCATCGCGCTGATCGCCATGGCGAGCTACCACTTCACCTGGGATCTCGAAAATTTCCACTACACCGATCCCGGCCTCACCGCCGTCGGCTGGTGGAAGATCTATGCGCGCTGCATCGCCTCGACCTTCCTGTTCCTGGTCGGCGTCAGCCTGTTTCTCGCGCATGGCAGGCAGATCCGCTGGACCGGCTTCTGGAAACGTTTTGCCATGGTCGCCGTCGCGGCCGCCGCCATATCGGCGGTCACGTACTTCATCACGCCGGACAGCTTCATCTTCTTCGGCATCCTGCATCAGATCGCGCTGGCCAGCCTGCTCGGCCTTTTGTTCTTGCGGCTGCCGTCCTTGCTGGCGCTTGTCGTGGCGGCGGTGGTGATCGCCGGGCCGATCTATTTCCGATCCGAAGCCTTCGATCATCCGGCGCTGTGGTGGGTCGGCCTGTCGGCGATCAACCCGCGCTCCAACGATTACGTGCCGCTGTTTCCCTGGTTCGGCGCCGTGCTTCTCGGCATCGCCGCGGCAAAGTTTGCGTCCACCACCGGCCTGCTGGCGCGGCTGGCCACGCTGGGATCAGGAAGCTGGACCAGGCCGCTCACCTTCATCGGCCGCCACAGCCTGGCTTTCTATCTGATCCACCAGCCGCTGCTGTTCGGCTGCGTCTGGCTGTTCTCGCAGATCGCGCCGGCGCCGGTCGAGACACGGGAAGTGGTCTTCCTCAAGGAATGCCAGGTATCCTGCGAACAGCAGCGCGACACGGAGTTCTGCACCAGCTATTGTGTGTGCATGCTGGACACGCTGCAAAGCGAAGCGGCATTCGACCGGCTCTACAATGGTGACCAGACCCCGGAGTTCAAAGCGCATCTCGGTGAACTCGCCGGCATCTGCACCGCAAGGACGGAGGAGAGTCCGATGACGCAGGGAGGGCAACAATGACCGACAAGCTCACAAAACCCGGGCTGGCAAAACCCGATCTACCGAGACCACGGCTGATCCCATGGCCGCCGCTGATCTACATCGCCGCCATTGCCATCAGCATCGCGCTCGGCCTGTTCTATCCCCTGCCCTGGATCGGCGACCTCTTGGGCGACCTTTTGTTTGCCGCCGGCTTTGTGGTGCTGTTTGCCGTCGCAGCCCTCTGGTTCACCGCTATCCGCACCATGATCGGGGCCAAAACGACGATGAACCCCAATGGCGTGCCGGATCATCTGGTGACGTCCGGCCCGTTCGGCGTGACGCGCAACCCGATGTATCTGGCCAACACGCTGCTTTTGATCGGCGTCGCCTTCGTCTCGGGGATCGTATGGTTCCTGCCGCTGGCTTTGATCGCGGCATTTGCAACGCAGAAGGTCGCCATCGAGAGCGAGGAGAAGGTGCTGTTCGCCAAATTCGGCAAGAAGTACCGCGACTATACGAAGCGGGTGCGCCGGTGGATTTGAGGCGGGTGTGATCGCTGGCAGGGTTCGCATGCCTTGGCGACTAGCCGAACGCCCATCTCTTCGTCATCCACGGGCGAAGCAAGGAGCCTAGCGACGCAGCGCAGACCCGAGGATCCATGCCGCGACTTCCAAGCGGCGCCACGGTCCAGAATTCTGCAGCGCTGCACTCCACGGCCAATGTCACGGAATGGATTCTAGGGTCTCCGCGACGGAGCTCCGCTCCTGCTCCGCCCTAGAATGACGAAGTTCTGAAGGCTTCCGCTAATCCCAAACGTTGGCGATCGCCACCAAAGCGCGCCATGGCCAGTCCGCTCAGGTATTTACCCCCAGCTCCACCAGCCGCTCGACGCAAGACTCCTCAGCCTGGTCGAGCTCCGCCAGCGTCTCCTCGAGATCGCGGCGCTTCTGCCTGAGATCCTCGCGCTTTTCCTCGATGCGCTTGATCATCAGCTTGAGTTGACCGACCTCGCCGGGCGGTTCCTTATACATCTGGATGATTTCGCGGATCTCGTTGATCGAGAAGCCGAGCCGTTTCCCGCGCATGATCTGGCGGATCAGATGCCGGTCAGATGGGCGAAACAGCCTTGTGCGGCCCCGCCGGACCGGTTGCACCAGCCCCTCATCCTCGTAGAAGCGCAGCGTCCGCGTCGACACGTCGAATTCGCGGGTCAGTTCGGTGATCGAATAATATTCCCGCATCTTTGCTCCAAATGTCGGAACATCGGAAAACGCCCGGTCGCCCGGGATTTCCAACGCATTCCGATCAACCCCGTTCCAAGCCGGACTCGGCATGAAACCCCGCGCAAGCCTCGCACCACATTTACGTAAAAGTCAATTGAGCCCGCAACGCCTCTTTCTCAAGGGATAGCGAACCACCAGGTGGCCAGCCCCAGGAAGGCAAAGAAGCCAACGACGTCGGTGACGGTGGTGACGAAAACCGCCGACGCCACCGCCGGATCGATCTTGAACCGGTCGAGCAATAGCGGGATCAGGATACCGGCAAGGGCTGCCACGAACATGTTGATGATCATCGCCGCCGCTATGATGCCGCCCAGATTGGCATCGCGGAACCAGACGGCCGCGACGATGCCGATCAGCACGGCGAAGATGATGCCGTTGATGGAACCCACGCCCATTTCGCGGCGGATGATGCGGCCGGCATTGTAGATGTCGAGATCCCTGGTCGCCAGCGCGCGTACCGTGACGGTCATGGTCTGCGAACCGGCATTGCCGCCCATGCCGGCCACGATCGGCATCAGCACGGCCAGTGCCACGATGTGCTCGATGGTGCGGTCGAACAGGCCGATCACCGACGCCGCCAGGAACGCCGTCAACAGGTTGACCAGCAGCCAGGGAACGCGCGAGCGCGAGGTCGAAAGAATGCTGTCGGACAACTCTTCGTCGCCGACGCCGCCCATGCGCAGCAGATCTTCCTCGGCCTCCTGCTGGATGACGTCGACGACGTCGTCGATGGTCAGCACGCCGACCAGCCGCTCGTTCTCGTCGACGACGGCGGCGGACAGAAGATCGTATTGCTCGAAGTCCCGCGCCGCCTCTTCCTGGTCCATGGTGGCCGGAATGGCGTGCCTCGTCTCGTGCATCACGTCTCCGACCTTGGTCGTGCGCTTGGTGCGCAGGATCTGGTCGAGGTCGATGGCGCCGAGCAACTTGAAGCTTGGATCGATGACGAAGATCTGGCTGAACCGCTCGGGCAGGTTCTTGTCTTCGCGCATGTAGTCGATGGTCTGGCCTATGGTCCAGAACGGCGGCACGGCGACGAACTCGGTCTGCATGCGGCGGCCGGCGGTCTCTTCCGGGTAGTCGAGCGAGCGGCGCAGCCTGATCCGCTCGGTGAACGGCAGCTGCGACAGGATCTCGTCCTGGTCTTCCTTTTCAAGATCTTCGAGAATGTAGACCGCGTCGTCGGAATCGAGGTCCTGCATGCCCTGGGCAATTTGCTCATTGGGCATATTGTCGACGATATCGCGGCGGATCGCCTCGTCGACCTCGGTCAGCGACGAGAAGTCGAAGTCGGCGCCGAGCAGTTCGACAAGGGCGCGACGCTGTTCGGGGTGCAGGGCCTCGAGCAGATCGCCAAGTTCCGACTGGTGCAGGTCGTCGACTTCGCGCTTCAGCGTCAGCGTATCGCGATCGGCGATCGCCGCCCCGATCTGGGCGAGGAATGATGACAGAACGGCGCCGTCCTCGCCATAGATGTCGGCGTGGGCATCGTCAGCGGCTTTGGCGCCGGTCGTGTGGTCGTCCTGGCGTTCCACCAGCGGCTCCCGCCATGGGAATTTCGGAAAAGTGCCTGTCAGGTCTAGCGCGCAACGCACGGTAATATCAAACGAAATGCGCCCCGCCCTGCATATGGGCGAGAGCGATTTCATCAGGATATGACGCCGCCCAGGATTCAGGCGGCGCGACAGCGCATGTCGCTGGGGAAAGAGCACCCCAGCACGGTTGGGGCAGAATTGTCATGATGCAGGTTCAGGCAAAGGCCGGACCCGCCCAGGCGACAACCAGAACAGCCGGAAGCCCTTGAAGATCAGGTCGCAGACGCAGAAAGCAATCGAGGAACGGCGCGTGCGCGTGGTCGTGGCCGAACGCAATCCGCTCGTGATATCGGCGCTGCGCGACATGCTGGACTGCGACGGGCGCTTCGAGCTCCTGGCCTGCGTGCAAAGCGGCAGGCATTTTCTTGAGTTGGCAGCGGAAGGCGAATTCGACGTCGCAATCATCGGGTGGAAGCTTGCCGACATGGACGGCGCCGATGTGCTGGCCGAGGTTCACAGCCGCAAGCTCGGCGTGCGCATCGCGGTGTTTTCCAACGACCACGACATCGGCATCCTGAAGCAGTGCGTGCGCCTCGGCGCCCAGGGCTACTGCTTCCAGTTCGACGATCCAGCGATCATCTTCGAGACCATCCTGGCCGTCGCGCATGGACGCATCTGCATCCCCTACATCGACATCAATAAGGTCAACGACACGCCCTTGTCGCTGCTCACCGTGCGCGAGCGCGAACTGCTGGCCGTGCTGTCCGACGGCTGGACCAATTTGCAGATCGCGACGCGTACGGGGATTTCCGAGAACACGGTGAAGTATCACCTCAAGAATCTCTACGACAAGCTCGACGTCCGCAACCGGGCGATGGCCGTCGCGCTCTATGCGCGCGAGCGGCGTACCCAGAAGCAGCCGTTCGGGTAGGAAAGCGATGAGCCGCGGGTAGGTCACCCGGGTAGGCAACCCCCACCCGCGCGCGGCAAGATGTTACCTCTTGAGGTGTTGTTGCCATTAGCCGTCGAAACGAAACTCCCCATCACCGCTTTGCTGGATCAGGAGGAGTTCGCGACATGGCCGGTTTCACCCATCTTTTCATTCCCGGACCGACCAACATTCCCGAACAGGTCCGCCAGGCGATGAACCTGCCGATGGAGGACATGCGTGCAGCATCCTTCCCCGATCTCACGCTACCGCTGTTCGAAGACATCAAGACGGTGTTCAAGAACGAGACCGGCCGCGTCTTCATCTATCCCTCCTCCGGCACCGGCGCCTGGGAAGCGGCGATGACCAATGTGCTCAGCCCCGGTGACCGCGTGCTGATGTCGCGCTTCGGCCAGTTCTCGCATCTGTGGGTCGACATGGCCGAACGGCTCGGCTTCGAGGTCGATGTCATCGACTGCGAATGGGGAACCGGCGTGCCGCTCGAGCTCTATGCCGAGCGGCTCAGGGCCGACAAGGCGCACCGCATCAAGGCAGTCTTCTGCACCCAAAACGAGACCGCGACCGGCGTGACCAGCGACGTCGCCGGCTGCCGCGCCGCGCTCGATGACGCCAACCACCCTGCTTTGCTCTTCGTCGACGGCGTCTCGTCGATCGGCTCGATCGACTTTCGCCAGGAGGAATGGGGCGTCGATTGCGCGGTCAGCGGCTCGCAGAAGGGTTTCATGCTGCCCGCCGGCCTCGGTTTCCTCTCCGTCAGCAAGAAGGCGCTGGTGGCCTCGCGGAGCGCCACCCACCGCCGCTGTTTCTTCTCCTTCGAAGATATGATCCGCGCCAACGACGCCGGCTATTTCCCTTATACGCCGGCTACTCAGCTGCTGCGCGGCCTGCGCGCCTCGCTCGACCTGATCGCCGAGGAAGGGCTGGAAAACATCTTCGCCCGTCACCATCGCCTCGCCGAAGGCGTGCGCAAGGCGGTCGACGCCTGGGGCCTGAAGCTCTGCGCCAAGACGCCTAAATGGCACTCCGACACCGTCAGCGCCATCCTGGTGCCGGACGGCGTCGACAGCGGCGATGTGGTCAAGCGCGCCTACCAGAAATACCAGACCGCGCTCGGCGGCGGCCTCAACAAGGTGATCGGCAAGGTCTTCCGCATCGGCCATCTCGGCTGGCTGAACGAGGTGATGGTGCTGGCCTCGCTCTCGGCCGCCGAAATGGCGCTGCTCGACTGCGGCGTACGGCTGGCGCCCGGCTCCGGCGTCGGCGCCGCCATCCAGCACTTCCGCGCCTCGGCCGCCGTGCCGGTCGCCGAAGCCGCCTGAGGAGCCGACAATGAGCCACACCATCAACCACCTCAAGAAATTACGGCTGCAGCGCAGCGAGCTGGCGGTTCCAGGCTCCAGCCCGGAAATGATCGACAAGGCGGCCAACAGCGCCGCCGACTTCATCTTCCTCGACATCGAGGATGCGGTCGCCCCGCCCGACAAGGAACGCGCCCGCAAGAACATCATCCAGGCGCTCAACGACATCGACTGGCGCGCCAAGGGCAAGACCGTCTCGGTGCGCATCAACGGCCTCGACACGCACTACATGTACCGCGACGTGGTTGACGTCATGGAGCAGGCCGGTGACCGGCTGGACACCATTTTGGTGCCGAAGGTCGGCGTGCCGGCCGACCTCTACATGGTCGAGGCCATGGTCAACCAGATCGAGATGGCAAAGGGTTTCAGGACCCGCGTCGGCCTCGAAGCGCTGATCGAGACCGCGCTCGGCATGGCCAATGTCGAGGCGATTGCCGCGACACCCGGCCGGCTGGAAGCCATGCATTTCGGCGTCGCCGACTATGCGGCAAGCTGCAAGGCGCGCACGGTCAACATTGGCGGCCTCAACCCCGACTATCCCGGCGATCAGTGGCATTTCGCTCTGTCGCGCATGACCGTCGCCTGCCGCGCCTATGGCTTGCGCGCCATTGACGGGCCGTTCGGCGACTTCTCCGATCCGGAGGGCTACATCGCTGGCGCCAGGCGCGCGGCGGCGCTGGGCATCGAAGGCAAGTGGGCGATCCACCCCTCGCAGATCGCGCTTGCCAACGACGTCTTCTCTCCACCGGAAAAAGAGGTCACCCGCGCCCGGCGCATCCTCGAAGTGCTGAAGGAGGCGGAGGCGCAGGGCAAGGGAGCGGCCGCACTCGACGGCAAGATGATCGACGCAGCGTCGGAACGCATGGCGCGCAATGTTCTGGTGGTCAACGAGGCAATCGAACGGGCCAGCCAATTCTCTAGCGAGCCGCGCGTCGCCACGCATTGACTGTTCAGGGAGGACAAAATGGACATCCACGAATATCAGGCCAAGGAACTGCTGGCACGCCACGGCGTGCATGTGCCGCGCGGCGGGCTGGCCTACAGCCCCGAGCAGGCGACCTACAGGGCCCGCGAGATCGGCGGCGCCAAATGGGTGCTGAAGGCGCAGGTGCATTCCGGCGCCCGCGGCAAGGCCGGCGGCATCAAGCTCTGCGCCAATGACGAGGAGATTTCCAGCGCGGCCGAGGGCATGCTCGGCCGCAAGCTGGTGACACAGCAGACCGGCCCGCGCGGCAAGCTGATTTCGCGCCTCTATCTCGAGGAAGCCGTCGACATAGCGCAGGAGCTCTATGTCGGCTTCGTCCTCGACCGCAAGGAAGAGCGCGTCATGATCGTGGCTTCGGCTGGCGGCGGCATGGAGATCGAGGACATCGTCGAAAAGGCGCCGAACTCCATCCTGCGCACATCGGTCGATCCCGGCGTCGGCATGCAGCGTTTCCAGGCCCGCGAGATCGCCTTCGGCCTCGGCCTCGACCACAATCTGATCGGCAAGGCGACCGAGACCATCTTCAGCTGCTACCAGGTGTTTCGCGACTACGACGCCTCCATGCTGGAGATCAATCCGCTGGTGGTGACGCGCGACGGCAATCTGATCGCGCTCGACGCCAAAATGTCGTTCGACGAGAACGCGTTGTTCCGGCGGCCGGAAATTTCCGAGCTGCGCGACAAGAGCCAGGAAGACCCGCGCGAAACCTTCGCCAGCGATCGCGGCCTGTCCTATGTCGGGCTCGACGGCAACATCGGCTGCATCATCAACGGCGCCGGCCTCGCCATGGCGACCATGGACATGATCAAGATCGCCGGCGGCGAGCCGGCCAACTTCCTCGACATCGGTGGCGGCGCCTCGCCCGAGCGGGTGGCGAAATCCTTCCGGGCCGTGCTCGGCGACAAGAATGTCGAGACCATCCTGGTCAACATCTTTGCCGGCATCAACCGCTGCGACTGGGTCGCCGAAGGCATCATCAAGGCAATACGCGAGGTCGGCGTGAACGTGCCGCTGGTGGTCCGTCTCTCCGGCACCAAGGCCGAGGAAGGACGCCGCATCCTGGCCGATTCCGGCGAGGCGGTAATCGTTGCCGACACGCTTGCAGAAGCCGCCGAAAAAGCCGTCGCTGCCTGGCGCGCGGCCACCAAGAAAAAAGCAGCCTAGAGCCGGATGATTTCAGGTCGAATCGACCTGAAATCTGAATCCGTCTCTAAAATCAAACAGATGGAGCATGATGTCGTCCGAAAACCGCTTCACACTTTTCGGCATCATGCTCTAGGGAGGTCGAGAAAATGGCAATCCTGCTCAACCGCAGCACCCGCGTCATCGTCCAGGGGTTCACCGGCAAGATCGGCAGCTTCCATGCCGACGACATGAAACGCTATGGCACCAAGCTGGTCGGCGGCGTCACCCCCGGCAAAGGCGGCCAGAAGCATCTCGGCCTGCCTGTCTTCAACACGGTCAAGGGCGCGGTGCGCGAGACCCGCGCCGAGGCCAGCATCGTCTTCGTGCCGCCGCCCTTTGCCGCCGATTCGATCATGGAAGCGGCGGACGCCGGCATTAAACTCTGCGTCTGCATCACCGACGGCATCCCGTCGCAGGACATGATGCAGGTCAAGCGCTACATGCTGCGCTACCGCTACGAGGACCGCATGCGGCTGATCGGCCCGAACTGCGCCGGCGTCATCACGCCCGGACAGGCGCTGATCGGCATCATGCCCGGCAGCATCTATCTGCCTGGCCGCGTCGGCATCGTCGGCCGCTCCGGAACGCTCGGCTACGAGGCGGCGTCGCAGATGAAGTCGCTCGGCATCGGCGTGTCGACCAGCGTTGGCATTGGCGGCGACCCGATCAACGGCTCGTCCTTCAAGGACATGCTGAAACTGTTCGAACAGGATGACGACACCGACGCCGTGGTGATGATCGGCGAGATCGGCGGACCGCAGGAAGCCGAAGCGGCCATCTGGGCGCGCGACAATATGAGGAAGCCGCTCATCGCCTACATCGCCGGCCTCTCCGCCCCCAAAGGCCGCCGCATGGGCCACGCCGGCGCCATCATCTCGGCCTTCGGCGAGTCCGCGCAGGAAAAGGTGGAGATCCTCAAGGACGCCGGGGTGATCATCGTGCCGACGCCGTCGTCGTTTGGTGAGGTGGTTGCAGAGACGCTGTCACGTATGAAGAAGGCCGCCTGAACAGCGGCCTTCGCGTTCGACCGCGCCTCATGCCGCCTTGTCGGCTGCCGGCTTCGCGACCTTGGTGCGGGTGGCGCTGCGGCGGCCGTCGACGCTGACCGGAACGTCGCCGTCGACCGTGGCGCGACGCACCACCCGGTGCTGGTCGCCATAGTCGTTGACGGCGTAGTGCTGCGTCGCGCGGTTGTCCCAGATCGCCACATCGCCGGCCTTCCAGCGCCAGCGCACGGTGTTCTCCGGCGCGGTGACATAGGACTGGAAAACCTCGTAAAGCTTCGCCGAATCGCTTTTGGAAAGACCGATCAGCCGTTGCACGAAATTGCCGAGCAGCAGCGTGCGCTCGCCTGTTTCGGGATGGACGCGGACGACGGGATGCTCGGTCTCGTAGATCGTCGAGGTGAAGATTTCCTCGAAGTGCTTCTTTTCCGCGGCGCTCGCACGCGGCCGCACCGCGGCGTAATCGTAGGCGTTGCTGTGCACCGCCCAGAGATTGTCGGCCAGCAGCTTCAACGGCTCGGGCAGGTCCTGATAGGCGGCCGCGGTGTTCGACCAGATGGTGTCGCCGCCGGCCGGCGGTATGACGACGCCGCGAAGAACGGAGAATTTCGGATAGGCGTCGACGAAGGTGACATAGGTATGCCATTGGTCGGCGCGACCGCCGCCACGGCTGGAATCGAGTTCGAGAATGGACGCCGTTCCCTTGACGGGACCTTGCGTCGGATGCGGGACGAGGTCGCCGAGACGCTGGGCAAAGCGCTCCTGCCCGGCATCGTCGAGATGCGCCTGGTCGCGGAAGAACACCACCTTGTGCCGCAACAGGATCTGGTTGATCGCCGCGACCGTCTGCTGCGGCAGGTCGCCGGAGAGCCGAATGTTCCTGATCTCTGCGCCGACGCGTCCGGTAAGCGGGACAATATCGGCATCCGGGATGATCTGCTCTACGGGGGTAAGTCTGGTCATGGGAACCTCTTCCTCTAAAGCCGCGGGGCTGCTGGCAATGCTCCGCCGTCTGCCGGCCGCACAGCGATCGGCGGAGCAACTCCCTCATCGGGAGCCGACTTGCTTGGTAACGAGAGCACTGATCTCAACTCAGGAGGCGAAGGCCGCCAAGGCCGGCGAGCAGTACCGAGATCCCATTCAAAGCGTAATTCTACAAATTCCATAGACATTTCTTTTCAAAGTTCGGCGGCCCTGAGAAAAATGCCTTCTGTCCAATTCGCTCGTGAGCAGCAGGCGGTGGAGCCCTGCGCGACGCGGCCCGCACCAGTAGTGACGCTGTCGTATCCCTTCGATATTGGAGATGGCGGGTGAATTGCATGCCTGATATTGATGGCTTCCACGCATCACGCAGGCGCCGAGATGACAGACTCCGATAAGGCTGACGCTGTCGAGCAATTGCTCGATACGCCTGACCTCGCCACCGCGCTGGAAAGCGACCAGTTCAAGAAATTTCTCGACCAGATGCCGATCGCGATCGCCGTCTCGGAATTGATCGCGAAGGAGCGTGTCGTCTACGCCAATCCCGAATTCGAGAAGCTCTCGGACCTCAAGGCGCCGAAGCTTGCGCGGGAAAACTGGGCGGCCCTTTCCGGCAGGGGGCTTCATCGGCAGAAGGACAGGCCGCTCGCCGAGGCTGTTGTTGAAGACACCGATTTCGTCGGCACATTTCGTCTTGAGCGCGGCGAGGACAAGCCGGCAATCGTCGACGTTTATTCCAACGTGATCGAGGACGACAACGGCAAGCTCTGCTTCCGGCTGGTGGCGCTTGTCGATGTCACGGCACACGGTGAGACCGAGGACGCGCGACCCGCGGAAGAGCTAATCCGGGAGAAGGACACCCTGTTGCGCGAACTGCAGCACCGGGTGAAAAACAATCTGCAGATGATCACCGCTTTGATCCGGATGGAAACCCGCAACGCCACCGAACCGGACCAGAAGCGTTTCGAAAGGCTTGCCGGCCGGGTAGACGCATTGGCAATCCTTTACCAGACCTTGTCGGCTGACCAGCAGAAGGATGAGGTGGATCTTGGTGTGTATCTTAGCCAGATCGCGTCCGCCGTCATGGCGTCGCACGCAGTCGAAGGTATCCGCCTCGACCTTAAGGTGGATACCTATCCGGTATCCATCAACGTTGCCATGCCGACAGGCCTGGTCGTCAATGAGTTGCTGACCAACGCTCTCAAACATGCATTCGTCGGGCGCGAGGGCGGCACGATCACGCTGCACAGCGTCGTCAGCGGCGATGGTTGCCGGGTGACTGTCGCCGATGATGGGATCGGTCTGCCGACGGGTGAGACCTGGCCCAGGCCCGGCAAGCTCGGCTCCCTGATCGCGCGGTCGCTGACCGAAAATGCCAAGGCGCAATTCGACGTCAAGTCGAGTGCCGGCGAGGGAACCAGGGTCACCATCGTCTTCAAGCGATCGGCGGCGACGGACTGAGGCTATGCAACGACGCGCCGGCAAATCCCGGCCGGACAGGTGCTTCGGGCGCTCGCGGGTGTGGCCTTAAGTCGCAAACGATTTGGCTTCAGAAGCGGGGCGCCGGGCTTCTTTGACGGTGCGATCAGCACCATATGTGGTCCACAGCCTCCAAAACGAGAGAAGCTCGCTCCGCCGGGTCGCATCGCGGTCGTCAGCCGGCAAGGGCTATGAACCAGGAACTGAAAACCATCATGCGTGAAAATATCCGACCAGCGTCGAGAGACGTCCCCCTCATTCAGCTAGGCCTCAACCAGTGCCGCTTCCCGGTGAGCGAAGACCGCTCGGTACCCGGAGGTTACCGGTTTTGTGCCGGGCCGACGTCGCCGGATCGCGTCTACTGCGATCACCACCACACCGTCGTGACGGCCGTTGACCCTCGTCGAGCCCGTCCGGGTCTCCATTTCCCGCAACGACGCGCCGCTTAGGTCACCCACATCCCCTGCCCCGCCACCGTTAAAGCCGGGGACTCGGTGCAGGAGGCTGGCCGGTGCGAGCCAAATGGCGTTCGCGTGCGGCTCTGCGACCTCTTGTTGCAACTCTGCTGCGGCCGGTTCAAGCGCCAAAGGCGATGATTTGGCGTCGACGGCCTGAGAAGCCGCAATGATTTCAATGGCCGAAAAATTATGGTGCGGTCGAGAATAGTGCCACGCCGTTGTGCTGTAAAGGGTTACGTGCCCTCCCCTTACGAAAAGCCCAAGACGACGCTTGCGGAATTGCTTTATGCTCCCCGCACCCGTCCGCCCTTCCTGAGCAGCTATAAATAAGGAGAATGGAGATGGAAGAGCCCAAGATTACCGAAAGCTGCGGTTGCGTGTTTTGCGATGTCGGCTTGGAGCCTGAGAGCATCGACGGGCGACTAGTCCATAGTCATCCGACGCGCGGCAACGGCTCCTCACTCTGCACAAAGCCCGTCGCCACAATCATTGACCTGAATGAGCGCCGCAATGCAGCGGAGCGGCCCGATCCCGAGTTCATTCGCAAGGATGAATATGGCCGCTCACTGTATTGCTTTGTCCTTAGCTTTGATATGGGCCACAAGCAGTTCGGGACGGAACTTTGGGCTTATGACACAGCGGACGCCGAAGCCAAGGTTGCTGCAATGCGCGAAAGCCTGCGGTGCGACGGACAGCTTTACTGCGTGGTCCCGGCCTAGCCTCACCCCGGATAGTCAGCCTTGAGGAACCATTAATGGCAATTCGCATTCGAACGGTAGGCGAAACCCGCGTGGCTCTATGCGCTGCTGAGACAGACGAGCGTCCCGGTGATGTCTATCTGGACGACGCGGCACACTATGCGCTCGCTGCGAAATTCCGCCTCGACTGGAAAGACCAACAGCTTACCGGCTGGCCTGAGTACCCTGTCGAGTGGGCAGCCATGGAAACGCAAAAACTGCGGGATGCCGAAGCGACCCTCACCGCTTGGCTGGATAGTCAGCCTTAACCACTATCCTGGTATAAGGGGCTGGGGAGAGAGGTTTTCTGAGCGCTCTACCGCCCCTTCGTCTTCGCATACCCTGTCGGCGATGAACTCGCTATCAGATGGATAGCCGCTCCCTTATGTCCACAGACCTCGCATTTGCAGGCTGAAGCGATCCGGGTTTCATTGATAATCGAGTAGTCAGCACCGTATTTCTCAATGAGCCAGTCCAAGGGAAGCCGCTCGCCGTGCCCACAGTTTGGGCCGCGGCAGTTCGCCCGAAGCCCTTCACCGCGCGCTTTGATCTCTGCCAGGGTACTCATTTCACCCTGTCGAACAGGATCGGCTTCCACCTGCAGGCTGCCGCGGTGCCTATGAGGTTCTGGAGTTCGACGTCTGGCGCGCTGGTGCGGACGGTCTGCCTGACACGCTTGATGGCCTCAGCGATCGACACAGGGCCTGGCTGGGCGTCTACGGCTTGGGAGATGGCATCCTGAAGCGCTGGCATCGGTCGATTGTAGCGGAGGGCCAGACAAGCGAAAAGCCCCGCCAGCCCTTTCGGACCAGCGGGGCATGGCGCGGGGCAGCGCTTAAGGGTTAGCTAGGGCGATGTGGCCGACTGCTGCGAGCGGATCATGCGCCAAGCGTCGAGGCGCTCCTCGAGGCGCCTGATCTCGGCTTTCATATCAGCGAAGCTATCCCGGCCGTTTCCGAGCGACGAGGCAAATCCGGTAAAGTCGCCTCGCAGCTGATCAATCTGCCGTTGAAGATTGACGTTGGACGCGGCCTGAGTCTCTCTGATATTCGCAATGTCATGATCGCGACTTTGGTTCTTTTCGTTCCATTCGTTGCGGGGCAGCAATGTCGAGCGCAGATCGATGACCGCTGCGTCGGTGCGAGCCCTATCCTCTGCCCCTCTGGCCGTCCGCCAGTCCATCTCCTGCCTCGAGATTGTGCTCGTGGCCAGCATCTGGATCGACTTGGCCGTTTCCGAGGTGAGCGCCTGGATTGATTTGTTGGTCTCGACGTTGGCGGCCTTCAGGTCGTTCGTGGCCTCCCTGATGGGCATATAGGCCAGTCCGCCGAGGATCGCGGCAAAGGCCAACATGACAGACAGAGCCTGCCATTGCGGTCTTGCCCTTTCAGCAAGGCTTGTTGACAGGGCAGCGATTGATGCCCGCGTCTCGTTCGTTGAGGCGTTGAGTGAATTGCTGACCTGGTTGAAGCCATTTCGCATCTCGACTTCGACATCGTTGATGCGGCGCCCCATGTTGGTGACGCGCTCGCCCATCGCCGCCTGAAAAGGGTCAAGATACTGTCGCGGCGCGTCGTCAGTTCCGTTTGCCATGTCATCCGCCATTCTTTTGACCCCGTATCGCCCATGCACTGCTGTTTGAAGGCTTAGGCTCGAACCACGCCGAGTAGGAGGAGAACGACCAGCACCACGATCAGGACGATGCAGGTCAGATTCGACGGCACGCGATTGGCGATGATGCCAGCCGGCCAGCCGAATATCGCAAGGAGAAGCAGAACGATGAGCAGCAAATCGAAACGGGTTAACATTGCGAACGTTCCTTTCGGTTTCAGACGGATGTTTTGGCGATCATGATCAGGCAGACGATGAAAATCACCGCCATGAACACGAGCCAGGCCTTCATGTGCCCTTGTCCCACTCGGCAACGCCACGCTGCTTGGCGTTCGCGCACAGCAGCCGTTGTTCGTTCACGTCGCCGCGCGTGTAGAGGTCTTCCACAGTCTCAGCGCCGCCTGCCGGCGCAGTTGGTGGTGTGCCAGGCTTACGCCATGCGCTGCCGCACGGCTGCAAAAGCACCGTGGGCACACGCGGCTTGACGATCTCGATCTTAGTGAGGACGGCTGGCGGCTGGTGCGCGCAGGCTGTCAGGAATGCGAAGGCCCAAAAACTTGCGAGCGTCTTCATTTTCTCTCTCCGCCTTCCGGCGTTCATCGTTGGCGGTGTTCAATGCGTCGTTGGATTCGGCGAGTTGCTCGGCGAGCTTTGCGGCAAGGTCGTTGTCGCGCTCCTGCTGGGCCTTCAGGCGGCCCAGGGCCTCGTCGTTGGCCTTGTTGACCGCAACTGCCGTGGCGAGGTCAGCGCGCGCCTGTGCGGCGTCTGCGCGGGCGCTAATGGCATTGCCGCGATACCAGAAGGCGGTTGTTGCCAGCCCGAGGATCACAATGAGGATCGCCGCGGAGAAACCGAGCCGGAGATAGCTCATGCCCACACCATGTAGATCGCCGCCGCGATGGCGAGCATGACGAGAAAGGCACGGCGCGCTCGACGGCCGCCGAAATCCGGTCGATGAGATAAGGGACGAGCATCACGGGCCATCCTCTTGCACCGGCGCAGCGTTAACTGGCGCTGGGTTGTTCTGTTGGACAACCGTGGCGCCGCCCTGCTGCGTCGGCGGGATCCCGGCATTGACGGCCATGGTGTCCACTTCGGCCCGGCGCTCCGAGGCGTTGTCCCATGTTGCACCGAAGATGAACGAGCCGACGGTCGAGGCGACTAGCAGAGCCACGGAATTGGCGATCGCCTCGCGCAGGCTGTCAGGCTTGCCGAACAAGGCGAGATAGGTGATCAGCCCGCAGCCCCAGACGATGACGGCGATCGCCATCTTGCGGCGCACGTTCCATGGCTTGCTGAAAGCCCCGGTGGTTCCGAAGCCGGTGACAGTGCGGCGCAATGTCATGTTCAGCCCGCGAACAGCTTGGACTGCTTCGCCCAGGTGCGCCACGGGTGGAGCTCATAGTGCGGCAGGTCCCAGCCATCGGACATGTTGCCGTCCATGTTCCAGTCGCCGCCCCAGCGAAGCGGGATTGCCAGCGACAGCGCCAGGCCGTCGCCCTTGCCCGCTCCGTTGTTCCAGCCGATCACCTTCCACAGGTCGATGAAGGATTGCCGGTTGTTCCAGTCATATGGCGCCGGGAACAGATCGAAGGCGATCGCCGGCTGCCAGTTGTGCGCCGACTGGCCGAAATGCGCCTTGCTCTTGCCGGTGGCGAAGGCGCGCTCCTGCGCATCCCGGCCGCGCGTTGAATCGAGGATGCGGAAATCGACCACTGCAATCGCCGCGTTGGCGATCTGCTGAAGCTTCGGATGACATTTGAGCAAGGCAGCCTGAGACACTGCACCAAAAGCTGGCATGGCAGTTCCTTTACGTGATCGCGGAAGTTGTAATTTCAGGATTTCGAGAGCATCGTGCCGCCGCGCCCTGTAATTGAACCCGATGAGCGCGAGCCTGAGAGGGGTCGGCGTTCGTCGCGCCGGCCCTTTTTCTTTAGAGCCAGTTTGCCGCGCACACCCGCTTCACATTGCTGGTGGCTGCCGAAACTCATGCTGAAGGAATGCCCGCAAGCCGATCGTCACGCCGATCGCACCGCAATCGTGGCCGACCTATATGAA
>NZ_JAMYQZ010000094.1:0-22242 GCF_040321145.1 Mesorhizobium sp. M0514 | reverse complement strand
GGCCAGAGGGGGGTGCCTCGCGCCGCGTCTCGGGCGAAGAAGCCCAATCCCCTGAATCGCTTGGCGCCATCTATTCAACGAACACCTTCACGCTTGCCGCGCGTCCCACGGCGTCGATGACGGTGAGCGTCGAATAGCCGGCGCCGTCGGGCAGCCAGGTCGCGGTGCGGCGGCGGTCGATGCCGACGAGCGGCTTGCCGTTGGCCAGCCAGCGGAACGGCGCGCGGCCGCCTTGCAGTTTCAGCACCAGCGGCGAGGCCTCGGCGGAATTGGTGGCGAGATCGACGCGGGCGCCGTTGGGCGGGAAAATGATCGTTGGCGCCGGTTCAGTCGGGCCTGCCTGCACCAGTCCGTCGGCGCCGGCGCCGAAGCGCGCCAATGTCACCGGCAGGTCTTCGCGCCTGGCCTTGACGACGCCGGCCGGCTGGCTGGGCAACGGGACGGCGGTGAGGCCTGAACGGACGAAGCCCTCGAACAGGATGGGGGCGGCCGAGACATAGCCGGACAGGCCGGGCACGGCGCCGGCATCGGCGCGGCCGACCCAGACGCCCAGCACGTAGCGGCCGTCGAAGCCGACCGACCAGGCGTCGCGGTAGCCGTAGGAAGTGCCGGTCTTGTAGGCGATGCCGCGCTGCAAGGCGCCCTCGGGCGGCTTCACGCCCGACAATATGTCGGTGATCTGCCAGTTCGCCTGGGCGTCGAGGATGGTGGCGGTGGTGCGCTCGGCATTGGCCGGCTCGGTGCCGTCATGGAGCGTGTTTGCCTTGCCGCCACTGGCGAGGCCGGTATAGAGCTGGACGAGATCGCGCAGCGTTACGCCGACGCCTCCGAGGCCGATGGCGAGGCCCGGCGCCTCGTTGACCGGTAGCACCGGGCTGACGCCGGCCTGGCGGAAGCGCGCCATCAGCCGTGCCGGGCCGACAGAGTCGAGCACGCGGATTGCCGGCACGTTGAGCGACAGCTGCAGCGCCTGGCGGATCGAGACATCCCCCTGATACCCCATGTCGAAATTCTTCGGCCGGTAGCCGCCGAAATCGACCGGTCTGTCCTCGATCAGCATTTCCTGCGCTACCAGTCCCTGCTCGAAGGCGAGGCCATAGATGAACGGCTTCAGGGTCGAACCGGGCGACCGCACGATCTTGGTCATGTCGATCCAGCCGGAACGGCTGGCGTCGAAGAAATCGGCAGAGCCGACTTCGCCGAGGATGTCGCCGGTGCGGGCATCGGCCATCACCATGGCGACGGAGAGGCGTGGACCGAGCTTGATCGCTGCATCGCGCGCCACCTGCTCCAGCCCTTGCTGGACGCTTTTGCGGATCGTCAGCTGCAATGGCTTGCCGGGTACGGCCTTGGGCAGCATGGCATAGGCGGCATGTGGCGCCAGTGCCGGCAGTTTGCGGCGCAAGCCCGAGACATCATCGAGCGCTGCGCGCGCGGCCTCGCGCTCGCCAAGCAGGTCAGCTGATACCATGCGGGTCAGCACGCGGTCGCGGGCTGCATGAGCGATGGTGAGATTGCGGTCGGGCCGGCGCTTTTCCGGCAATTGCGGCAGCGCAACCAGCAGGGCGGCTTCCGAGACCGTCAGCCGCTTCGGCTCCTTGCCGAAATAGGCGAGTGACGCGGCGCGCACGCCTTCGAGATTGCCGCCATAAGGCGCCAGCGTCAAATAGCGTTCGAGGATCTCCTGCTTAGACAGCCGCCGCTCGATCTGGATGGCACGCAGCATCTGCTTGATCTTCGAGCCGAGGCTGCGGTTTTCGCGTGGCTCGATCAGCCGGGCAAGCTGCATCGACAGGGTCGAGCCGCCGGAGACGATATGGCCGCTGGTGGCGAACTGGCCGGCGGCGCGCGCCAGCGCCAGCACATCGACGCCATCATGGTCCCAGAAGCGCTTGTCTTCATAGGTGACCAGCATGTCGACGAACTGCTTGTCGACCTGGTCGAGATGAGTGTCGAGCCGCCAGTAACCGTCCGCCGTGGCGAAGGCGCGCAACAGCTGGCCGTCGCGGTCCTGGACCTCGGTGGAGACGGTGAGCCTTCCGGGCAGCGGCGGCGGAAAAGCGCGGTCGAGTTCCCAGAGAGAAGCGGCAGCGATCGCCGCAAAGCCGACGAGGGAGGCGGCGGCGATGCCTGTTCGACGGAGAAATTTTCTGGAGAGCATGGTGGTGCCCTTCATCCGCCTGCCGGCTCCTTCTCTCCGCATAACGGGGAGAAGGAGATGGTCGCGGACATCGGCGTGTTCATCTTCGTCAAGGCGCCTTACGGCGCCTTGATCTCCATCATGCCGGTGGCGGTGCGGGCCGAATATTGCGGCCGGTACATGTCCTCCACCGTGGCTGCCGGATGGGCATAGGTGCCCGGCGTTACCGCACGCACGACGTAGGCCAGCATGATGTTGCGGTCGCCATCGCCGTCATTGGGATTGAATGCCGCGACGAAACGGTCGTCGCGGAATTCGAGATGGGCTGCATCCGTTTGCGCCAGCCAGGTGAAGTTCGACAATTGGGCGCTGGAGACAAGGCCCGGATTGTCGATCTCGAAGCCGGCCGGCAACAGGTCGGTGATCAGCAGGCGCGAAGGCCAGCGGTTCTGCTCGTAAACCTTGAGCACGACCACGTAGCGTTCGTTCTGCGTCGCCTCGGTGACGTTGGCTTCGGTGCCATCGAGCTTGTAGTAGGTGCGGTCGATGGTGAAGCCGTCGCCGCCGGCCGGCAAGGGCTCTACCGGCGAGGCGACCGTGGTGACGACCGCCTGCAGCGGCGTGGCGCCGGTGTTGGCGATGGTCAGCGGGCTGTCGGCAATGTCGGTGCCGCTGAGGTGGTTGGAATATCCACCTGCATGCGGCGCGCCGTTGACCGACAGCGTGATCGAGTCGTTGCCCGACTTCAGCGCGCGGGCCGCCAACAGCATCCAGGACTCGTCCTGCGTGCTGGTCCAGCGGGCATCGGCACGTTCCCTTGCCACCAGCCGGATCAGTTCCGGCACGATGGTAGGCGCCGGCTTCGATTCGGCGGCGAGCGCCAGGATCGCGGCGCCATCACGCAGCCGTGAGCCATAGTCGGACCGGTAGTAGTCGTACTCGGTGGTCGACTTGGCCAGCTGCAGCGCCGTCTGGAAGGTCGCCTCCGAACGTTGCGCGTCGCCGTAGAGCGCCAGGCTCGCCGCCAACTGGGCGACGGCCATCGGGCTCGAGAAGGCTTCGAGCTTGGTGTCGGCGTAGTAGCGCAGATCGCCGACCGAGGCCTTCTTGTTGCGGGCCAGAACATAGAGCGCGTAGGCGATTTCGCTGCCGCGATCCTGGACGTCCTGGTCGTAACCGACCGAGTTTTGCAGATTGCTCAGCGCCTGGCTCATCGCCAGGGCCGGCACGTCGTAGTTCTGCTCGCGCGCCCGGGTCAGGAAGTCGGTGACGTAAGAGTCAAGCCACAGGTCGCCGGAGCCCGGACCCCACAGGCCGAAGCTGCCGGCCGAAGCCTGGTAGCTCAGCACCTTGTAGATGGCGGCCTGCACGCGGCCGTGCAGTTCGGGATCGCTTTGCATGCCAACGCCGGACGCCAGATCGTTGACGTAGAGAAGCGGCATGGCGCGGCTGGTGGTCTGCTCGGCGCAACCATAGGGGTAGCGGTCGAGCGTCATCAGCAGTGACGGCACGTCGAAGGCCGCAGCCTGCGAAACGCCGACGCTGATCGAGGCGCCGTCGAGCAGGCTTGCCGCGAGCAGCTCCTTGTCGACGCGCAGCGAGCCGCCATTGCCCTTGAGGTCGACGACCAGACGGGTGGTGACCGGCAATTGCGCCGGACGCACCGGAACATACAGCGTCTGCTCGACGGCGGTGCCGTCGCCATGGGCGAGCTTGATGGTGATCGAGGCATTGCCCGCCGTCTGTGCAATCAGCGGCACGGTCAGCGTCTGGCGCTTGCCCTTGGCCAGCGTCAGCTTTTCGGGCAAGGGCTTGTCGCCGGTCGAGAGGTCGCCGGTCGTGGCGATCGACAGGGCATAGTCGCCCTCCGGACCGTCGGTGTCGGCGACATCGAGCCGCATGATCGCTGCATCTCCAGGCGCCAGGAAGCGGGGTAGGCCGGCGGTGATCACCACCGGATCGCGCACGATGACATCGGTCGCGGCATGGCCGACGGCCTCCTTGGTCCAGGCGACGGCCATGACGCGCACGGTGCCGTTGAACTGCGGGATGTCGAAGTCGATCCTGGCCTTGCCGTCGGCGTCGAGCTGGACCGGGCCGGAGAAGAAGGCGACCAGCTTTTCGGTCGGGGGACTGCCTTGCGGCTGCATCGAGGCGCCGTCGCCGCCGGTCCTGAGCTTGCCGCTGGTGCCGAGCGAGCCGTCGATGAGACGGCCATAGATGTCGCGGACTTCGAGCCCGAGCATGCGCTGGCCGAAATACCAGCCCTCCGGATCCGGCGCCTTGTAGTTGGTGAGGTTCAAAATGCCGACATCGACGGCAGCGACCGTGACATAGGCATTGCTGCCCGGCGCTACGCCAGCGACCGAAACCGGGATCGACAGCTGCTGGCGCGGCATCGTCTTGTCCGGCGGCGTCAGGGTGACGGCGAGCTTTTTCGAGCCTGGGTCGACCGTCAGCCATTTTACGCCGATGGCACGCGCCGGCATGCGGGTTTCCTGCGCATCGCCGGGCCGGAACAGGGTTGCGGTGATGTAGGCGCCGGCGCCCCAGTCGTCACCGACCGGGATCTCGACCGTGCTGCCGCCGGCCGGCACGGTTGCCGTGACGGTCTTGAGCAGCTTGTCGGCGCCGATGGTGACCAGCAGTTCGCCGGCAAAATGCGGCGACACTTTCAGCTTGGCCACGTCGCCGGCGGCATAGCTGTCCTTGTCGAGAGCGATCTCGAGCCCATCAGGCGTTTCGGTGGAGGTCGAGGAGACATACCAGCCGGCGTCGAACTCATAGCTGGTCGCCGGGCCCTCGGGATCGGCAGTCTCGATCTCGAGCCGGTACTGGCCCCAGTCGACCGGCATCGTCACGGTCGCCTCGGCATCGGCGCTGAGATCGACCTGGCCGTTGGCGATCGACTTGGTGAAGGTGACCGGTTCGTAGTTCCACGAGTTGTTGTTGCGATACCACTGGTAATTGCGTTCGACCTTGACCAGCGACCACTGCGCGCCCTTCAGCGTCTCGCGCTTGCCGTCGGGGTCGACCGCGATGAGGCTGAACTTGGCGGTGCCGCCCTGCGGCACCTCATTGTCGGCGAAATCCGGACGAATGCCGATCATGTGGCCTTGCGGGCGGATGCCGATGTTGAGCGAGCGTTCGATGGCGCGGCCGCCGGTTTCACGCATGCGAACCGTGACCTTGGCGTCGACCAGCTTGGTGGTCGCGGGCAACTGGTCGACCGTGACCGGGAAGGTCGCCTTGCCGTCGTCGCCGACCACCGGCAGACCGGTGAACGGGGTGACCGAAGGCTCGGCCGACTGCTCGTCGGCAAGGCCGAACGAATAGCCGGCGAAACGGTCCCAGTCGCGCGCCGTCGACAGCGTCAGCTCGCCTTCGAGCGCGAGGCCGGCGGCCGGCGCGCCATAGAGGAAGCGGCCGTCAATGTCGATGTTGGCGGTTTCGCCCTGGGCGATCTCCTGCTTGTCGGACTTCATGTCGAACTCGATGCGATCCGGCACGAAGTCTTCGACCAGGAACATCTGGCTGGAAACGGCCGCCTGCTTGGGATCGGTATAGATCGACACCGTCCAGGTGCCGCGCATGGCGTTGGCTTCCAGCGGCAGGTCGACGGCATAGCCGCCGGCCGAGACGCCATCGGCAACGATGCGGCGGTTCTCGACGCCGTCGGGACGGGTGAAGATGAAGGTCAGCGGCAGGTTTTCCACCGCTTTGGAGGCGCCGTCGCGGGCAAGGGCTGCGACATGCACATCCTCGCCGGCGCGGTAGATGCCGCGTTCGGTCCAGGCATAGACATCGAGCGCACCCGGTGCGGCACGTCCGGAGACACCACGATCGGAAAGATCGAAGCCGGCGCGGCCCATGTCGAGGAAGACGAAATCGTTGTCGCCCTGCTTGGCCATCAGAACGGCCGGCACCATGCCGCCGTCGCCGCGCGTCAGGCCGGGGTTGAAGACAGCGTGGCCTTCGGCGTCGGACGTGGCTGTGCCGAGGATTTCATTGTTCCTGGCCAGCAGCGTCAGTTCGGCGCCGGCGATCGGCTTGGCGGTTCCGAGCGAGCGGGCAAAGACATTGAGGCCATCCTGGCCGGTATAGGTCGACAGGCCGATGTCCGAGACGACGAACCACTGCGTGGCAAGCGAATTGTAATTGTCCTCGTCATTTTCATTTACCGCTTGCGCGGTCAGCACGTAGACGCCGGGCTTGCGCTGCGGCAAGGCTTCGTCGACCGGGAACGAAGTCGTGACGTCCTTGTTGAGGTCGTTGGCGATATCGAGCTGCCCCTGCCAGACCGGCTCACCCATCTGGTCGGAAATGCTGGAGATATCATAGCCGTCGAGCTGCTTTAGGAACTGATAGCCGGACAGAAGCTGCGCCAGCGAACGATCGCCGATGCGGTAGAGCTTCATCTGCGCGGCATTCATGTTGACGGTGACGACCGGGATGCCGCGGCGGGCGCCGGCGGGCAGCACGAAGCTGTCGCCGGTGAAGCGGGCGGACGGCGCGCGGTCCTGCACATAGATCGACAGCACGACCGGAGCGGCGGTGACCTCGCCAATGGCGGCCGGCAGGCCGGCGCGGAAGGTCACTTCGTAATGTTGGCCGTGCTCCAGGCCTTCGACGCAGATCTGCTTGTCCTTGGCCTCGACGCCCTTGGGCGGCTGGTTGTCGACGGTGACGAACTGGGCGTAGTCGACGCCGGTCTTGACCAGCTCCTCGGAAAACTGCGCGCAAATGCGCGGCGCGCTGGTGTCGGCGTCGATCGAGTGATCGATGACGCGGAAGCCCTTGCGGGCCTTGAGATCCTCATATTCGGCCTTGACCGCCGGCGAACTGACCAGCGCGAGGCTGGCTTCATAAGCCTGCAGGGCCGGACGGTAGAGATCGCGGCGGTCGAGGCCGTTGCCGAGCAGCGCCAGCACTTCGGCGCGGGTCTTGGTGGTGCGCAGCAACTTGTAGGCGTTGATGGCGGCGGAGGTGCCTTTGACCGGCAGATTGTAGGATTCGGAGGTGCCGCTGGCCGGCTGTATGGCAAGCGTTTCACGCGCCAGACCGAGCCAAAGCTGGCCGTCGTCAGGCAGGACCGAGACCGCGGCCTCGTATTTGTTCATGGCCTGGCCATGGTCGCCGGTCAGTGCAGCCTGTTCGGCGGCGGCGCGGAGTGATTCCAGCCCGTCGGTCGGCTTGTCATAGGCCGGATCGGTCAGCTTGTTGCGGTATTGCTGGGCCTGGTCGGCCATCCAGTTGGGGAAGAAGGCGAGTTCCGGCGGGGCGCCGATATCGGGGTCGCCATCGACATTGACGACCTTGCCCGCGACCGCGCCGCTGAAGGGTTTCAACTGGTTATAGTCGGATTTTAGGAAGCACCATTTGGCCTTGTTGTTGTAAGTAAAGGCGCGGCAGGCGGGGTCGCCGAGGCATGTCGTCTTGCACTGATCGAGGCTGACATTCTGGTCCGATCTGAGATCGAAGCCGAAATAGTCGGAATTATTTGAGGTCACCACCCGGCGGGCTTCGGCCGCTTGCGCTACAGACCCCCAGGCGAAAATGAGAAGAATCAAGATCGACAGACCACGAGCCGCCGCGCGCATCGCCATAACACCCTCCAGACACTGCTACGTCCGCGGCATGTTCAAGCTTCAGTCAAGCTTGTCAACACGAGGACGGGCAGGTTTCCGCCCGCCAACGGTTCCCAAACCGGCCAATGACCGGTATGCCGATAGTTCATCCACGGGAAAGGGATCACGCTTTCTTGCGAAAACGCAGAAGGTGTGAATTCCAAGCCCTGCCTATTTCAGACAATTGGATTGTGGCCCCTTTACGAGCGCTTCAAAACTTCATTCCAATTTTAGTTTTGTAACCTAGGTTGTCCTGATGCCGGCGTATGAAGCGCAGATGTCGAAGGTAAGTGCGCCACGGCGCACGCTTTCGCGCGCGCTGATTGTGGCGTTGGCGTGCTCGACCGTGCTCGTTTCCGAATCGGGGTCGGCGGCCGCCTTCGAGCTCTTCGGCATCAAATTGTGGGGCTCTTCGAATGACGAAGACGCCGATATCGTCGACCCACTGCGCTATGCGGTGACCATCGAAGCGCCCGATGCCGACAATGACCTGGTCAAGAAGCTCGAAAACGCCTCGTCGCTGAAATCCGACGAGGATCGCCCGGTTTCCGGCTCGCTCGGCCTTTTGGCAAAGGCGCGTAGCGACCGCGAACAGCTGGTCGCCGCGCTTTATGCCGACGCCCGCTATGAAGGCGTCGTCACCATCACTATCCAGGGCAAGGCGCTGGACGATTTGCCGCCTGATGCCGAATTTACGGGTCCGCAGCCGATCCCGGTGGTGATCAGCATCTCGAGCGGGCCCAAATTCACGCTCGGCAATATTCGGCTGGAGGGCGATGCCGCCGGGCTGGCGAGCGCCGATTTCGGCCTGATATCCGGCGGCGATGCCGGCTCGGGCGCCGTGCTCAAGGCCGAGGCGCTGATCGTGCGGGCGCTGAAGCAGGAGGGCCGGCCGCTGGCCCGGATCACCGACAGGCAGGTCGTGGCCGAGCACACCACCTCGACGCTAGACGTGACGCTGACGGTGGCCGCCGGGCCGGTTGCCGGTTATGGCGACACCACCGTCGACGGCACCGAGAAGGTCGATCGCGAGTTCACCGAATATATGACCGGGCTGAAACGCGGCCGGCGATATTCGCCTGACGAGATCGACGATGCCCGCGACCGGCTGCTGAGGCTCGAAGTGTTCAACAGCGTGACGCTGAAGGAAGCCGACAGTCTCGACGCCGACGGCAACATTCCGATCGGCGTTCAGGTCAGCGAGCGCAAACCACGCTATTTCGGCGTCGGCGGCACTTTCTCCAACACCGAAGGGCTAGGCCTGGAAGGCTATTGGGGCCACCGAAATCTGTTCGGCCGGGCCGAAAAGCTGCGCATCGAGGGCAAGATCAGCGGCATCGGCAGCAACGATCTCAGCGAGCTCAACTACAATGCCGGCATCATGTTCGAGAAGCCGGGCGTGGTCGGGCCGGCTTCGAAATTCATCGCCAGCGTCAAGACCGTGCTCGAACATCCCGATGCCTACGACCATTTCTCGGTCAAGGGCAGCACCGGCCTGTCCTATGAGATCGACAAGAAGCAGACGGTTTCGGCTGAAATCGCGCTCGACTATTCCAGGATCACCGACGCCTTCGGCAAGCACAAATACCTGATCGCCAGCATTCCGCTGCAATATGTCTATGACAACAGGGACAACCGGCTCAATCCGACCAGCGGCTTCAGGGTTCTGGCCTATGCGGAACCGAGCTACGACATTCTGAGCGGCGCCGCCTTCCTCAAGCTCAGGGGCGAGGGCTCGGCCTATCAATCGCTCGACACGGCCTCGAAATTCGTGCTTGCCGAACGCGTCGCGCTGGGTTCGATCGTCGGCACCGGCCTTCAGAACGTTCCAGCCGACAGGCGCTTCTATTCCGGCGGTGGCGGCTCGGTGCGGGGCTATGCCTATCAGGGCATCGGACCGAAGGACATCGGCAATCAGCCGATCGGCGGGCTTTCCTTCTTCGAAACATCGGTCGAAATGCGCATTGCGCTGACCGACACGATCGGCATCGTGCCGTTCGTCGACGCCGGCACTGTCTCGACCACAGCGACGCCGGACTTTTCCGACGTGAAGGTCGGCGCGGGCGTTGGCCTGCGCTACATCACGCCGTTCGGGCCGCTGCGCATCGACGCCGCCGTGCCGCTCAACCGCGACCGTGGCGACCCGCGTTTCGGCATCTATGCCGGCATCGGACAGGCGTTCTGACGATGAAGATTTTGAAACGCATCCTTCGCCTGTTTTTCTACACGCTGCTGATCGTGGCGGCGGCGGGCATCGGCGCGCTGGTCGTGCTGACCAAGACCGAGCGCGGCCGCGAAAATCTCGCCGGCATCATCTCTGACATGGCCTCGTCAGGGGACAGCAAAGTCACGGTCAGCGGCATTAACGGTATCTGGTCCGGCGCGCTGACGGTCGACCATGTCGTGCTGGAAGACCGCGAGGGCGCCTGGCTGGTGGCCCGCAAGGTGGCCGTCGACTGGTCGCCGCTGGCGCTGTTGTCGAAGAATTTCAGCGCCGACCGCATAGCGGCCGAACGGATAGAACTGGCACGGCTGCCTGTGGCGAGCACCGAGCCGAGCAAGAGCGGGTCGACCGGCCTGCCGGTTTCGCTTGATATCAGAGCGATCGATTTGCCGGAGATCGCGCTCGGCCAGCAACTTGCCGGCAGCGGCATTGCCGAACTTGCGGCCAAGGGATCGGCCAAGGTCGATGCGTCGCCGCTGGCGATCCAGACGGTGCTCAACGTTACCCGCCATGACGGCAAGCAAGGCAATGTCGACGCCAACATCCACTTCGCGCCGGATGAAAACAAGCTTGACCTCGATCTCAAGGCTTCCGAGCCGGCCGGCGGCATCATCGCCAACCTGCTCAAGCTACCCGGCGCGCCGCCGGTCAACATCGTCGTCTCGGGCACCGGGCCGCTGGCCAACTGGAGCGGCGTCGGCACCTTCATGGTCGATGGGCAGATCGTTACCCAGCTCACCGGCCGGCACCAGCTGACCGACAAAGGCAACCGGATCGAGGCCAAGGGCGACGGTTCGTTCGAAGGGTTCCTGCCGGAACGGTTCAAGTCGCTGTTTGCCGGCAAGACCAGTTTCGACCTCGCCGGCACCGCGACCGCAGCCGGCGGCGTCGACATCGAGCGCGCTGCGATCGAGAGCGACGCAGTTCATGGCACCGCTGCCGGCATGGTCGACCCCAAGGGCGCCAGTGACCTTTCGGTCGAACTGGTGGCCAAAGCCAAGCCGGTCACGGTCAATGTCGGTACCCCGGCGCAGCCGATCATGGTGGCCATCAACAATGTGACCGCGCGCGCCTTCGGTGACGGCAAGGCGCCGATGATTGACGCCGGCGCTTCGCTCGTCTCGGTGGTTGCGGGCGGTTCTCAGGTGAACAATCTCGATGCGCGGATCCATTCCGACGGTTTCGACATCGAGAACCGCAGCGGCCCGGTCAGCGTGTCGCTGGCGGCGGCCGGGCTGAAGACCGACGTCGCGACGCTGGCCCCGCTGGTCACCGGCAAGCTGACGGCCTCTCTTTCCGGCTCGATCAGCAAGGATGAGATCTCGCTCGATGAGGGTACGCTGCGCAGCGATGCGCTCAATGCCGGGCTGACGGCCAAGGTGGCGCTGGCCGACCTCGCCATGACGCTCAAGATGAATGCCGATGCGGTGTCGACGGCGCTGCCGCCGCAGATCAGTTCACTGCTTGGCGAACGGGTCAAATTCTCGGCGACCGCGACGCGCGATCCGCAGGGCTCTTTCGCCGCCAACTCGATCGAACTCACTTCCGGTTCGCTGAGCGCCAGCGGCACCGCCAGCGCGCAAGGCAGCGATATCCAGGCCGACATCAAGGGCAAGCTCGGCGACGTCTCGGTGCTGTCTTCGCTGGTCGGCGTGCCGATCGCCGGCGGGGTCGATTTCGCGCTGACGGCAAGCGGCGCGCGCAACGCACCGGATTTCTCGGTTTCGGCCGACAGTGCCAGCCTGACGGCCTCCGGCCGCACCGTCAAGGACATCAAGCTGACCGCATCGGGCAAGGCCGACATTGTGAGCCCGGCCGCAGATGTCTCGCTGACCGGCGCGGTCGACGAACAGCCGCTCGCCATCAAGGCGGCGCTGGTGACGAGCGATGGCAAGCGCTCCATCAAGGGGCTCAGCGTAGCGCTGGGCGACAACAAGGTGTCGGGCGACCTCACGCTCGATGAAAAATTCCTGCCGCTGGGGACGCTGACGATCTCCGCCCCCGATATCGCGCCGCTGGCGTCGCTGGCCGGGCAGACGGCGGCCGGCGATATCGGCGGCACCGTGGTGTTCGCCAAAGACGGCGAGGCTCCCACTGTCACCATCAATGCAGCCAGCGTGTCGATCGCGCGCGGTGATGTGGCAGCCAAGGCAGTCACCGTCAGCGCACTGATCGCCAACTATCTCAACAGCCCTGCGATCTCCGGCACGATCAAGGCCGAGAGCGTGACCTCGGGAACGACCGTCGTCAGTGGCATCGGCGTCGACCTCAAGCGTGACGGCGACTGGACGAATTTCACCGGCGGCGCAACCATATCAGGCATTCCGGCGACAGCTGCCGGGCGGGCGAAGATTGCCGGGGGCGCGACCAGCGTCGAGATCGCGTCCGGCGAGGCGACGGTGCGCGGCATCAAGGTGGCGATCGCCGAGCCGTCGAGCCTGACCATTGCCGATGGCATAACCAACATTCAAAGGCTGGTAGTCGATCTCGGCGGCGGCTCGGTGACGCTGTCGGGCACGGTGGGCCAGACGCTCGATCTGGCGGCGACCTTCTCGGCGCTGCCGGCTGCGCTTGCCAATGGCTTTTCGCCCGGCCTCGATGCCGCGGGCACGCTCGACGGCACGGCGCAAATCACCGGGCCGTCAGCAAATCCCGACATTCGCTTTAATGCAAAACTGGCCGGCGCCGAGACCAGCCAGACCCGTCAGGCCGGGCTCGGACCGCTCGATGTCGATGCGGCCGGCAGCTATTCGACGGCCGGCGGCGTCGTGCTGGATCAGGCGACGCTGTCGGGCCAAAAAATCTCCGGCAAGGCCGCCGGCACCGTCAACCCGAACGGCGCCAGCGATTTCGCGCTCGATCTGACATCGTCCGGTCCGAGCCTGCCGTTGACGCTGGGCAGCGCGGAAAGCCCGATCAAGCTCGAATTGCAGGCGCTGTCGGTGAAGGCGGCCGGGCAGGCTGCGCAAGCCAAGCTCGACATCTCGGCGGTACTGCCTTCGGTGGCGACGGATGACGCCAAGGTCGAGGGCATTGCGCTTGCGCTGCATTCCGATGCATTTGATCTGAGAAGCCGCACCGGTCCGATCTCGGGCACGGTGACGGCGGACAAGATCGGTCTGGACAATCCGACCATCGCACCGCTGATCGCCGGCAAAGTCACCGCCAAGGTCGCGGGCAGCCTGGCGGCCGATGCGATCACCATCGACAGCGGCTCGGTGCAGGGCGATGCGCTGGGCAGCGCCTTCAATGGCCGTGTCGGCTTTGCCGATGGAGCAATCGACCTCAACCTCAACGCCGACGTGCTGTCGGCGGCGTTGCCGGCGGCGGCGCGCAGCGTGCTGGCAGAGCGCACGCAGCTCAGCGCCACGCTGAAGCGGGATGCCAATGGCAATGTCAGCGCCAATCCGGTCACGCTGGCGTCGGGCGCACTGACCGCGGACGGTCAGGCCAGCCTCGCCGACAACAAGCTTAGCGCAAATATCAAGGGTGCACTGGCCGACATCTCGCTGTTGTCGAAAGATGCCAAAGGCGCGATCAGCTTTGCACTCAACGCGCAGGGGCCCAGCCTGGCCCCGGATCTGTCGCTGACGGTCAGCAGCGACCGGCTTCTCGTGGCGGAACGCGAAATCACCGGGTTGAAGCTGACCGCCACCGGCAAGGCCGATGCCGCCAATCCGGCGGCCAATGTGCAACTGACCGGCAATGTTGCTGGGCAGGCGCTGCAAGGCAGCGCGGTGCTGGCGACGGCGGACGGCAAGAGCGCCATCAACGGCCTGCTGCTGTCGCTCGGCAAGAACAAGATTTCCGGCGACCTTGCGCTCGACGAGGCTTTCGTGCCGGTCGGCACCATCGCGCTCGACCTGCCGGATATCGGGCCCCTGGCGGCGCTGGCGCTGGAAAAGGCCGAAGGCGACGTGCGCGGCACCATCGCCTTCTCAAAGACCGCGGATGGCCCGAACGTCGCCGTCAAGGCTGCGACCGCTTCGATTACGCGCGGCGACCTGCAGGCGAAGACGGTGTCGATCGATGCGCTGGTCGCCAACTATCTCGCCGCGCCGGTCATCTCGGGCAAAATTCGCGCCGACAGCGTCATTTCCGGCGGCACCGCCATCAGCGGCATCGATGTCGATTTGAAGCGCGACGGCGACTGGACCGGGTTTTCCGGCGGCGCCACCGTCAAGGGCATTCCGGCGAAGGCTGCGGGCAGGATAAAGGTGGCTGGCGGCACCACCACCATCGAACTCGCTTCCGGCCAGGCCACGGTGCAGGGCATCAAGGCGGCCATCGCCCAGGCCTCGACCGTCAGCATCGCCAACGGCACAACGACGCTGGACAAGCTGGTGCTCAATCTCGGTGGCGGCACGGCGACGGTGACCGGCAAGGTCGGGCAGGCACTCGACATCAGTGCCGCGCTGTCGAAGGTGCCGGCTTCGCTGGCCAACAGTTTTTCGCCGGGCCTCCAGGCCGCCGGTTCGATTTCGGGAACAGTCAAGGTAACCGGCGCGCCGGGCAATCCGACTGTCGCTTTCGATATCGATGCTGGTGGGGTGCAGACCTCGCAGACGCGCAGCGCCGGTCTTGGCGGCATGAATATCTCTTCGTCGGGAACATTCGCCGGCAAGAAGCTCACCTTCAACGCCGACATCAGCGACGGCGCCGGGCTTGGCCTCAAGGGCGGCGGTACGGTGACGACGGCCGGCACACCAGCGCTGGTGCTCGACTTCAACGGCAAGGTGCCATTTTCCTTCCTGGCCGCCAAGCTTGCGGCGCAAGGGCTGTCGCTCAGCGGCACCGCCAACGTCAATATCCAGATGCGCGGCCCGGCGGCGTCGCCGGTGATCGGCGGCACGGTCAGCACGTCGGGCGCCCGCCTGGTCGACGCGCGTTCCGGCCTTGCCGTCAATGACATTGCCGCCGACATTTCGATCGGCAACGGCGTTGCCCGGATCAACCGGCTGACCGGCACGCTGTCGACACGCGGCAGCCTGTCGGCCTCCGGCACCCTCGGCATCAATCCGGCGCAAGGTTTCCCAGCCGATTTGTCGATCAAGCTGGTCGACGGCCGCTATACCGACGGCAGGGTGGTGACAGCCAATCTCGACGGCGACCTGACCATCAAGGGGCCGCTCACCTCGGCGCCGGTGATTTCGGGCACCGTCAACCTGGCCAAGACCGTCATCACCGTTCCCGATAAGCTGCCGGGCTCGCTGGCAGCGCTCGGTGTCAAGCACAAGAACGCGCCCGCCTCCGTGCGGGCGCAGGACAAGGCCTTGCGACCGGCGGCGGCCAGCGGTGGTGGCGGCAGTGGGCTTGTCCTCGACGTCACGGTCAATGCGCCGAACCAGATCTTCATCCAGGGCAGGGGCGTCGATGCCGAGTTCGGCGGTTCGCTAAGGCTGACCGGCCCGGCGGCTTCGCCGCAGGCGGTCGGCACCTTCACCTTGCAGCGTGGGCGGCTGTCGATTCTCGGCAAGCGGCTGACCTTTACCGAAGGCACGGTCGGCTTTTCGGGCTCGCTGGTGCCCTACCTCAACTTGACCGCGACATCGACCACGACCAGCGCCACCGTCACCATCGTCGTCTCGGGCGAAGCGACCAATCCGAAATTCGACTTCTCCTCGGTGCCGGCGCTGCCCGAGGACGAGGTGCTGGCGCAGCTGATTTTCGGCCGCTCTATGTCGAACCTGTCGCCGCTTCAGATCGCGCAGCTGGCCGAGGCCGCCGGCCAACTGGCCGGCGTCGGCGGCTCGACCTCGCTGCTCGAAAACCTGCGCAGTGCAATCGGCGTCGATGACCTGGATGTGACCACCGATGACCAGGGCGGCACCGCCGTGTCGGCGGGCAAGTACCTCAATGACCGCACCTATGTGACGATCCAGAAAGGCGACAGGCCAGGATCGGGCAAGGCGACGATCGACCTCAATGTCGGACGCGGCGTCAAGCTGCGCGGCGAGGCCAACGATGGCGGTGAGGCCAAGGGCGGCATATTCTACGAAAAGGAATATTGAGTTCCTGGCCCTTACCGCCACCGGAACTGGCGCTGTCTCAACCCGCCCAAATGTATCAATTACTCGCCTAAGCAGATTCCGGCGGAATCTGGGCGCGCTAGCACTTTTGCGCCAAGTCTGTCGTTATCACGCGAACCGCTCCCTTTTCAAAGTTGCACATTCCCTAACAGGTTCCGTAGCCATGCCGTCTTTGACATCACGGCAGGGATGCGGAATGTTAAAAGGCGGAAAGCCAACAATGGGAGTTAAGGTATGACAAATTACAAGAGTAATGGCGATCGCGTTCCCGATCACATCCTGGCCATGGCCGAAGAAGCCAAGGCAGGCAAAGTCGATCGCCGCGAGTTCCTCGCCATGGCGAGCGTGTTCGGCGCGTCGACTGCGATGGCCTACGGCATGCTCGGCGTAGCCGTGCCGACCCAAGCCAGGGCCGAAGAGGTGCAGGGCAAGAAGGGCGGCATCCTTAAAGTCGCGCAGTGGGTCAAGGATCCCAAGGATCCGCGCAAGGCCGACTGGTCGGAAATCGCCAATGCCGAGCGTCAGGCGCTTGAGCCGCTGGTCAAGTACACCAGCGAATACACGTTCCGCCCGTACCTTCTGGAGAGCTGGGAGGTCAACGACGACGCCACCGAGTACACGTTGCATGTGCGCAAGGGTGTGACCTGGTCGAATGGCGATGCCTTCACCGCCGATGACGTCATCTTCAATCTCAAGCGCTGGGCCGACAAGAAGGCCGAGGGCAATTCCATGCCTGGCCGTCTCGGCACGCTGGTCAAGGACGACAAGCTCGACGAAAGCGCCGTGACCAAGGTTGACGACCACACCGTCAAGCTGAAGCTCGGCAAGGCTGACATCGCGCTCATTCCGAACATGTGCGACTATCCCGGCCTCATCGTGCACAAGAGCTTCGACGAGAAGGGCGGCGACTTCAAAGCCTGCCCGATCGGTACCGGCCCGTTCGAGCTCGTCTCCTACGATGTCGGCCAGAAGGTGGTCTACAAGCGCCGCGAGGACAACAAGTGGTGGGACGGCGAGGTGTTCCTCGACGGCATCGAATTCGTCGACTACGGCACCGATCCGGCAGCCATGGTCAGTGCCTTCGAGGCCGGCGAAGTCCATACCAATTTCGAGACCTCGGCCGACTATGTGTCAATCCTCGACGGACTGGACCTGGTCAAGTCCGAAATCGTCACCGCGTCGACCATCGTGTGCCGCACCAACATCAACAACAAGCCTTACGGCGACCAGAAGGTACGCAACGCGCTGCAACTCGCGGTCGACAACAATGTCGTCCTGCAGCTTGGCTACGGAAATGCCGGCACGGTTGCTGAAAACCACCATGTCTGCCAAATCCACCCGGAATATTACGAGCTGCCCAAAGTCGCTCGCGATCCGGCCAAGGCCAAGGCGCTGATGGCGGAAGCCGGCCAGGCCGACTTCGAGCATGAGCTGATCACGGTCGACGAAGACTGGCACAAGAATACCGGCGACGCCATCGCCGCGCAGATGCGCGACGCCGGCCTCAAGGTAAAGCGCACGGTGCTGCCGGGCTCGACGTTCTGGAACGACTGGACCAAGTACCCGCTGTCGATGACCAACTGGAACATGCGCCCGCTCGGCGTTCAGGTTCTGGCGATCGGCTACCGCACCGGCGAGGCGTGGAACGAGTCGGCCTATTCCAACCCCGAATGGGATGCCAAGCTCAATGCAGCATTGGCCGTTGCCGATGCGGCCAAGCGCAAGGAGATGATGAAGGACATCGAGCAGATCCTGCAGGATTCCGGCATCATGATCCAGCCATACTGGCGCAAGCTCTACAGCCACTCGGTCAAGGCGGTGCAGAATTACAAGATGCATCCGACCTTCGAGCGCGACTACGGCAAGGTCTGGCTCGACCAGGCGTGATCGGAACGTCAGGGAAGGGGCGCTTCGCTCCTTCCCGTCACGCCTCGCTTGGTCCAGAACCGGAAGCCGCCGCAGCAAAAAGTTGCGGACTCTCCTGAAAGACCGTTCAATAAAACTGGGTTGATTGCATCCGAGTGCCGATTTGACGGCCAACTCTGCCGGCAACGGCAAAGCTGGTTTTTCGAACTGGCTCCAACCCCAACCAGACCGGCAGGGGACCGCCATGCTTTCTTTCGTAATCCGGCGTCTCGGCACCATGGCATTGACGATGCTGTGCCTGACGATGATCGTCTTCTTCCTGATCAACCTCGAGCCGAATTTGAAGAAGCTGGCGATCAGCCAGACCGAAATGCACACATCGGCCGAACAGCTCGAAAGCTGGCTGGTCAACCATGGCTACCGGCAGAACTTCTTCGTGCGCTACGGGCAATGGCTGGGCGTCGTCCCAAAGCAACCGGTGACCGATCCGGCGACCGGCAAGCCGACGCAGCGTTTCTCCTTCTGCAACGATCCGCTGGAGCCGAAATTCTCCGGCATCCTGGAAGGTGATTTCGGCTGCTCGACGAAGTTCAAAACCTCCGTTGCGTCAAAGCTCTTCCCCGCACTCGCCGCCACCGGCATTCTGATGCTCTGTGTGCTGTTGGTGATGGTGCCAATTTCGCTGCTGATTGGCATCCTGGCCGGCATGCGCGAGGGCTCGCGAACGGACCGAACGCTGTCCGTCGCATCGATCGCGTCGACCGCGACGCCCGAATATGTGTCCGGCGTCATCTTCACCGTCATCTTCGCCTCCTGGCTCGGCTGGCTCAACGGTTCGGCCGCCTCGGCAAGCCAGGGCATCACCTTCTACAATTTCACCCTGCCGGTGATGACGCTGGCGATCTACGGCATCGGCTACATCGCCCGCATGACACGCGCCTCGATGGTCGAGGTGATGACGCAGCAATATATCCGCACCGCCCGGCTGAAAGGGCTTTCCTTCGGCAGCGTCGTCGTCAAGCACGCGCTGCGCAATGCGCTGATTGCGCCGTTCACCGTCATCATGCTGCAATTTCCCTGGCTGCTTACCGGCGTCGTCATCGTCGAGGTGATGTTCCGCTACCAGGGCTTTGGCTACACGCTGGTCGAGGCCGCCGGCAACAACGACATCGATCTGCTGCTTGGCTGTTCACTGGTCTCGGTGTTCATCGTGCTGATCACGCAGCTCATCTCGGATGTCGGCTACGCGTTCCTCAATCCGCGTATCAGAGTTCAATAGGGGGCTGGGGCAGATGCAGGTCGAATATATCGGTGCCTTCAATGTCGTGCTCGGCGTGATTGGGCGTTTCTGGCCGGTCTGGTTAGGGCTTGCCCTGGTGATGGGGGCGAGCTTCACCTACAAGAAAAGGCTAGGCCTCTACGGCCAGCTGTTCGATAGCGGCGTCGGCATTGTCGGTGTCGGCATCTGCCTGTTCTGGCTGTTCACTGCAATCTTCGCGTCGACCGTCGCGCCCTTCGATCCGCTCGCCCAGGTCCCGATCATGAAGGATGCGCTGCCGGGCGCGCTCGAGCCGGTATCGAAACTCATCTACTATTTCGGCGGCGACAAGCTCGCCCGCGATGTCTTTTCGCGCATGGTCTATGGCAGCCAGATCGTGCTGATCATCGCACCGGCTGCGACCGGTTTCGCGCTGATGGTCGGCATTACGCTCGGTCTGCCCGCCGGCTACTATGGCGGCCGGATCGACACTGTGCTGTCCTTCCTGGCCAATCTGGTGCTGGCCTTCCCGGTGATCCTGCTGTTTTACCTGCTGGTGACGCCGGGCATCATGGATACGCCGATCCCCTACGCCATGGCCGGGCTGTTCTTCCTGTTCCCGATCATCTTCTTTTCGGTGCTGTTCTGGACCCGCTACAAGAACCGGCCGGACCGCCTCTATATATTGCTCGGGCTGACGCTGGTCATCGGCGGCTGGGTCTATGCCGGCCTGGTGTTCGACGCCGATCCGTTCAAGATCATCCACATCGATCCCAACCAGCTCAACATCTTCGTGGCGGTGGTGTTCGCCTCCAGCCCCGGCGTGTTCCGCATCGTGCGCGGCCTGGTGATGGACATCAAGACGCGCGACTATGTGGCGGCGGCGCAGACGCGCGGTGAATCGCCCTGGTACATCATGCTGTGGGAGATCCTGCCCAATGCGCGCGGGCCGCTGATCGTCGATGCCTGCCTGCGCATCGGCTACACCACGATCCTGCTCGGCACGCTCGGCTATTTCGGGCTGGGCCTGGCGCCGGAGAGCCCGGACTGGGGCACCGCAATCAAGGACGCCAGCCGCCTGCTGCGCTCCTTCATCCACCCGGCGCTGCCGCCGACCATCGCGCTGATGTCGTTCGTGCTGGGCTTGAACCTGCTTGCCGACTCGCTGCGCGAACAATCGATGAAAGACTGATCTGCGGGTCGGCCCGCGAGCATGAAAATAGGATTGGAGCGACCCATGAATGAGGCAGTTCGAAATCCCGGCAAGCCGACCCTTGGGCCAAGCGCTGCGCCGATCATCGAGATCGAGAACCTGTCGATCTCCTTCTTCACCCGCAAGGGCGAGATCCCCGCCGTCATGGACTTTTCCTGCACGGTGATGCCGGGCGAAGCCATGGGCATCGTCGGCGAGTCCGGCTGCGGCAAGTCGACCGTGTCGCTCGGCATCATGCGCGACCTCTCCAACATCGGAAAGATTGTCGGCGGCAAGATCAAGTTCCAGGGCAAGGACATGGGCGAGCTGTCCGACGAGGAGTTGCGCTCCATCCGCGGCAACAAGATCGCCATGATCTACCAGGAGCCGATGGCGAGCCTCAATCCGGCGATGAAGGTCGGCCAGCAATTGATGGAAGTGCCGCTGATCCACGACAAGGTGTCGAAGGAAGAGGCTTACAAAAGGGCGCTCGAAATGGTGCGCTCGGTGAGATTGCCCGATCCCGAACGGATGATGCGTTCCTATCCGCACCAGCTGTCCGGTGGCCAGCAGCAGCGCATCGTCATTGCCATGGCGCTGCTGTCGAAACCGGCGCTGCTTCTGCTCGACGAGCCGACGACGGCGCTCGACGTGACGGTGGAGGCCGGCATCGTCGAACTGGTCAAGGGGCTGGGCGAGAAGTTCGGCACGTCGATGATCTTCGTGTCGCACAATCTCGGCCTCATCCTCGAGACCTGCGACCGCATCACGGTGATGTATTCGGGCGAAGCGGTCGAGACCGGCAAGATCAAGGACGTGTTCGACCGGATGCGTCACCCCTATACGCAAGGGCTGTTCCGCTCGATTCCGCTGCCGGGCGCCGACAAGAATTCGCGGCCGCTGATCTCTATCCCCGGCCAGTTGCCGCTGCCGCATGAGCGGCCCAAGGGCTGCAATTTCGGGCCGCGCTGCCACCATTTCGTCGAGGGCGTCTGCAACGCCGCCGAAATCCCGATGATCGAGGTCGCCGGTCACGAAGGGCATTTCTCGCGCTGCGTGCGCTTCAACGAGATCGACTGGGAAGCGCTGCCTCCCGGCGCCAAGAAGGTCAATGAGAAGGTCGTGCCCGGCGCCCCGGTGCTCAAGATCGAGGATTTGAGAAAATACTACAAGGTCGGCGGCAGCGAAGTGTTCGGCTCCAGCGAAGGCCGCGTCGTCAAGGCCAATGAGACGATCTCGTTCATGGCGCGCGAATCCGAGACCGTCGCCATCGTCGGCGAGTCCGGCTGTGGAAAGTCGACACTGGCCAAGGTCCTGCTGGGGCTGGAGACGGCAAGTGCCGGCACAGTGACGCTGGGCAACAAGGAGATCCAGTCGACCGGCATCGAAAAGCGCAGCGTCGAAACGGTGTCGTCGATCCAGATGGTGTTCCAGAACCCGTTCGATACACTCAATCCCAGCCACTCCGTCGGTTCGCAGATCATCCGCACGCTGGAAAAATTCAAAGTCGGCAACAATGTCGCCGAGCGGCGCAAGCGCATGCTGGAATTGCTCGACCTGGTGAAGCTGCCGCGGGCCTTCGAGACACGCAAGCCGCGCCAGTTGTCGGGCGGCCAGAAGCAGCGCATCGGCGTGGCGCGTGCCTTTGCCGGCGATGCCAAGGTGGTGGTGGCCGACGAGCCGGTGTCGGCACTCGACGTCTCGGTGCAGGCGGCCGTGACCGAGCTGCTGATGGACATCCAGCGCAAGAACAAGACGACGATGCTGTTCATCAGCCACGATCTGTCCGTCGTGCGCTACATCGCCGACCGCGTCGTCGTCATGTATCTCGGCTACATCGTCGAGCAGGGCACGACCGACCAGATCTTCGCGCCACCCTATCACCCCTACACAGAGGCGCTGCTGT